>JBKJNE010000058.1:0-4397 GCA_046596015.1 Alphaproteobacteria bacterium | reverse complement strand
GTGCTGCTGCTGTTCATCATCGGCCTCGAACTGCGGCCCAAGCGGCTGTGGACCATGCGCGTGCCCGTGTTCGGCCTGGGCAGCGCGCAGGTCGCGCTGACCGGCGCGGCGCTGGCGGGACTGGGCGTGCTGGCCGGCCTGCCGTTCCTGACCGCCCTGCTGATCGGCCTGACCCTGTCGCTGTCCTCGACCGCCTTCGCCCTGCAGGTGCTGGAGGAGCAGAAGGAGCTGAGCGCCCGGCATGGCCGCACCGCGTTCTCGATCCTGCTGTTCCAGGACCTGGCGGCGATCCCGCTGATCGCGCTGCTGCCGCTGTTCGCGCTGGGCGGCATGGGCGCGGTCGGCATGTCGACGCTCGACGCGCTGAAGGCCATCGGCTTCATCGCCCTCGTTGTCGTCGGCGGCAGGCTGCTGCTGAACCGGGTGTTTCCGCTGGTCGCCCGCTCCGGCGTGCGCGAGGCGATGACCGCCGCGGCGCTGCTGACGGTTGTAACCGCCGCACTGCTGATGGAGCTGGGCGGTCTGACCGCCGGGCTGGGCGCGTTCATCGCCGGCGCGCTGCTGTCGGAATCCGACTACCGCCACGAACTGCAGGCCGACATCGCACCGTTCGAGGGGCTGCTGCTGGGCCTGTTCTTCACCGCCATCGGAATGTCGCTCAACCTGGCGCTGTTCCTCGACAGGCCGCTGCTGATCCTCGGCCTTGTCCTGCTGCTGCTGGCGGTCAAGGCGATCGTCCTCTACGCCCTCGGCCGCTTCAGCGGACTGGGCGACCGGCCGTCGCGCCGGCTCGCGCTGGCGATCTCGCAGGGCGGCGAATTCGGCTTCGTCATCCTGACCGCGGCGACCGCCCAGAAGATCATGCCGGCCGAGACCGCGAGCCTGCTGAGCGTGGTCGTCACGCTGTCGATGATGGCGACGCCGCTGCTGCTGCGCCTCGACACCCTGTTCGCCCCGCCCAAGACCGCGCCCAGGACGGACTACGACGAGATGCCCGAGCGCGAGGCCGGTTTCGTGGTGATCGCCGGCCTGGGCCGCTTCGGCCAGATCGTCGGCCGCGTGCTGCGGGCGCGCGGCATCCCGTTCACCGCGCTCGACGCCAGTTCCGAGCAGGTCGACTTCGTGCGCCGGTTCGGCAACGAAATCTATTACGGCGACGCCTCGCGGCCCGACATCCTGCACGCGGCCCGCGTAGGCGACGCCAGGGCCTTCGTGCTGGCCATCGACGATCCGGAGGCGGCGGTGCGCACGGCGCAGATCGTGCGCGCCAACTTCCCGCACGTGCCGATCTTCGCCCGCGCCCGCGACCGCAACAACGCCCATGCGCTGATGGAGCTGGGCGTGACCAACATCCGCCGCGAGACGTTCCACTCGGCGCTCAAGCTGACCGAGGACGTGCTGCTGGGGTTGGGCCTGCCGCGCGCCCACGTGGACCGGACGGTGGACACCTTCCGCCGCCACGACGAGCAGCGCCTGCAGAACGACTTCGCCATGGCCGGCGACGAGGAACGGCTAAGCCAGCGCGCCCGCAAGGCCGCCGAGGAGCTGGAGCGCCTGTTCGCCGAGGACGCCGCCGAACTGGACAGCATCGGGAACGGCAAGAAGGAAGCCGCCGAATAGCGGCTGGCGCGGGCGCGGAACCGGGCGCACCCGGCCGCGTTAGCGCTTCGAACGCCGGCGGCCACCGCCGGCCCGTATTCCTGGGAGACTTCCATGTTCCGCACGCTGGCTGCCCTGGTCCTGTTCGGCGTCATCGCCGCGCCTGCCCATGCCGAGGAGGCGCGCCTCACCATGGCGCCCGTCAACGGCATCTTCTCGTTCACCCCGGGCCAGCTCGACCTGGCGGGCCAGTCCGACGCCGGACCCGTGCTGCGCGCCGGGCCTGCCGATGCGGGCAGGCTGGAGGCGTTCCTCGACACCAACGAAGGCAACACTCTGCTGATCGTGCGCGGCAACCGCGTGCTGCGCGAGGTGTCGCAGGACGAGGATCTGTATGACGCCAACGGCGTCATCGCGCTGGTCGAGAGCGGCGCGCCCATGGACGAGATGGACGCGCTGCAGGCGCCCGACCGCATCGACATCTGGGCGGTGGGCACCTCCATCGACCTGACCGGCGAGATCGAGGCCGTGGCCGAAGGCGAGAACATGCGCGGCGCGGGCGCGGTCATGCTGACGCTGGCCCCCGAGGGCCGCGACATGGTCGCCGCGCTGACCAGCGCCAATGCGGGCCGCCAGATCGCCACCCTGCTGGGACGCAATCTACTGGCCTCGCCGGTGGTGCAGGGCACGGTTGACAGCGACGCGCTGGCGATTTCCTTCGCCTCGCCCGAGGCCCCGGCGCGCGAAACGTGGGTGATGGACACGCTGCGCGCCATGGCGCAAGGCTCGGCCTCGCAGGCGCCGCCCGCGCCGGAACAGTAGAACGGAGACCGCTACGGCCCCGTCTTGAACACCAGATCTCCCCGCTGCGGTGCATCGGCCCCGGTCAGCGCGAAGCCGCCATAGGATATCTTCGGCTCGACCGAAGTCAGCGTGACGGTTGCGAGTTGCGCCTTGCGGATGCTGAGCACCTCGCCCGTGGTCGGGTCGGTGAGCTTCTTGACGATCCGCTCGATCATGAACTGATCGCCCGCCTTCAGGCCGGCATTCGCGCCCGAGCTGATATAGAGGCCGGCGCCCTCGACCTCGACCACCTGGCTGCTCCAGGTCACGTTGCCGGCCCGCCGGGCGATCATGGCGACGGCCCGGGTGATGGCCTTGCGCGACGCCTCGCCGAGCGGCGTCTTGTAGAACTGGTTGGTGCCCATGCTGATGCCGCGGTAGCCGCCCGCCACGTCGAACGACTTGCTCTTGGCCTTCTCCTTCACCGTGAAGCTGTCGACCACCTCGCCGGTCGTGGTGTCGACCAGCCTGATGTCGATCGCCACCTTGCCCGTGTTGGTCTGGATGGATGCGCCAGCCGTGGTGCTCTTGCCCAGCGGGCTGCCGCCGCCGACGCCGATGCTGAAGCCGCCACCCTTGTCGGCGTCCCCGAACTCGGTCACCGCGCCGTAGACGATGATCTGGGCGTTGAACAGCTGGCCCACCTCGGCCCGTCCCTCCTGCTTGGTCAGTTTGCCGGCGGCGAGTTCCTGCTCGGCGAGCACCTGCTGCAGCTGCGCCCGCTCGACGACGATGAAGCGGCCGGCCTCGCGCAGCGCCGTGACCATCATGGCGGCAAGGCCGCTCTCGACCGGCATGCCGGTATAGACCTCGGCGGGAGAGCCGTTGGTCTCGAACTTGCCGACGGCGATGGTGCGCCGCGGCCCCGGCACATCGGGGATCGCCTCGAGCAGCACGCCGTCCTCGGCGGACTCGATCTCCTTCAGGTCCTGGGCCTGGGCCTGTTCCTCGGCCTTCTTCCTGTCCTTGCGCGCGTCCGCCGGCGACGCGCCGGCGACCAGCGCCACCGCCGCGAGCGCCATGACCAAGGTCCGGTAGAAATGTCCCCTCATCTCGAACTCCTTTGAAATTCCCCTCAGCGCACCGGAACCCACACGCCCGACGCCTTCTCGACCACATATTCGTCCACCAGCACGCCGCCCGCGCCCATGATGCGCACCCGGATGCCGGCGCCCTCGTCGGTCACCGCGCCCACCTTGAGTTCGGGCTTTCCCGCCAGCATCAGCCGGTAGTTCAGCAGCGTCGCGACCGATTTCACCGTCGGTCCGTCCGGCCCGTAATGGCGTGCGACGCCCGACCCCGGCACCGGAAGCTCCAGCCCCGGCACAGACGCAGGCGCGGCGTTCCGCTCGGCCTGCTCGCGCAGATAGGTGGCAAGCCGCTCGATCTGCATGGACAGCGCCACGAAATCCGTCTCGGCCGCAGGATAGCCGTTCCCCAGCAGCACAGGAGGCGACGCGATGGCGGCCTGCGCGTCGTGTTGCGCCCGCTCGCGGTTGATGTCGGCCCGTTCGGTGGGCGACAGCGGATTGGCCAGTGTAGGCCCGGTCCACGCAGCGATGAGGACCGAGACCATCAGACCCGATGCCATGCAGATTCCAGTCTTGACGTGTGATCTTCTCATATCAGGGTGCCGATCTGAGGACGTCGGGGTGTGGGGGCAGGGCTGGTACCGGGAATTTGTCCCAGATGGCGTCTACCGCATTGGCGCCCAGATCATTCGCCAGCATGGCTCCCTGCTGCCGTTGCCGGAAGCCCATGATAGGGTTGAACGATATCTCGCGCAGCGGCACCCCCAAAGCCTGAGTGTCTATCCACGAGCCATACTGTTTCAGGAGCGCCTCTCTGTATTCGAACGGAACATTACTGGCCGCGTCGGCCGCCGCGTCGTGCGCCATCTTTGCCGCCGCTTCGTTCGGCGTATTCTTCGCCCGAAGCCAGTTCGCCTTCGCCAG
>JBKJNE010000160.1:0-2757 GCA_046596015.1 Alphaproteobacteria bacterium | reverse complement strand
CGGATCACCGCGCAGGCCATATCGAAGGCCGGGGCCAAGGTGGCCGTCACCGGCCGCCGGCCTGAGGAAGGCGCCGAATGCGTGGCGCTGATCGAGCAGGCGGGCGGCCAGGCGCTGTTCGTGCAGGGCGACGTCTCCCACGAAGCCGACATCGAGAAGGCCGTCGCCGAAACCGTGAAGAAGTTCGGCAGGCTCGACGCCGCGTTCAACAACGCCGGCATCGGCGCGGCGGGCGGGCGGCTCGCCGACATGGACGCCGAAAGCTTCGACGACATGTTCAACATCAACGTGAAGGGCGTGTTCCTGTCGATGAAGCACGAGATCCGCCAGTTCCTGAAGCAGGGTGGCGGCGGTGCCATCGTCAACTGCAGCTCGGTCCAGGGGCACGTGACCATCGCCGGCTCGGGCCACTATCCGGCCACCAAGCACGCCGTCGAGGGCTACACCAAGATGGCGGCGCTCGAATACGCCACCGACGGCATCCGCATCAACGCCGTCTCGCCCGCCGTGATCTCCGACGGCCGGCTGGGCTCCGGCCCGCTGCCCGAGGAATTCCAGAAGACGCTCCTCGACCTGCACCCCATCGGCCGCTTCGGCACCGGCCAGGACGTGGCCGACGCGGTGATCTTCCTGATGTCCGACAAGGCCAGCTACATCACCGGCTCTTCGCTGGTGGTTGATGGAGGATATATGGCAAGATAGGCGCATTGGATGCAGTGGGGGCTGTATGATCAAGCGCCGACCCGAGATAAGACCCCAAGTCGTTACTTACGCGGTCAGCATATTGTTCATGGCGCTGATCGTCCGTGCCGTCGACACGATCATGGTCGGCCTGTCTCTTGTGATGTCCGCCACCATTTTCGGGTTGATCATCATCGCGGTGATCGCGTGGGTAGTGATCAAGATATCCCAGGGCAGAAACTGGGCGCGGATCACCTACCTGATCTATTTCGCCTATTCGCTGCAGTTCATGGATTGGTGGTTCATCCTGGATATCCACCATCGTTACAGCGACCTGTCCTCGATCCAGGCCTTGAGCCTCGTTTTGTTTGTGCTGCAAATCTGGGCGATCTTCGCGCTTTTTTCCCGTTCCGGTGACGCGTGGTTCCTGAAACCTGAAAAGCAGCCGGAAGACACCGCTCAGGGCTCCAGCACCGCGTCCCAGTAAAGGTAATCCCGCCAGCTTTCGTGCAGATAGTTGGGCGGGAAGCGCCGGCCGCGGTCCTGAAGGTCGTGCTGGCTGGGGCGGAACGGCATGGTGCGCGGGTGCATGCCCGCCTCGCCGGGGGTGCGGCCGCCCTTGCGCAGATTGCACGGCGCGCAGGCGGTGATGACGTTCTCCCAGGTGGTGATGCCGCCATAGGCGCGCGGCACCAGGTGATCGAAGGTCAGGTCGTGGCGGTTGCCGCAATACTGGCAGGCGAACTCGTCGCGCAGGAACAGGTTGAATCTCGTGAACGCGGGATAGGCCGCCGGCTTCACGTAGCGCTTCAGGCAGATCACGCTGGGCAGCCGGAATTCGAAGCTGGGCGAGCGGATCACGCGGTCATATTCGGCGACGATGACCACCCGCTCCATGAACACCGCCTTGACGGCGTCCTGCCAGCACCAGAGCGAGAGCGGGTAGTAGCTGAGCGGACGATAGTCGGCGTTCAGCACCAGCGCGGGGCAGCTCTCCAGGGTCGGTACGGCAGTTTCCACAGGACGTTCCGCTTCCTCAGTCACACACGTCATACCAGATGGGGTATGACGCCGTTATGACACCACCAAGTTTTGCACGAGCCAACGCAAGCCGCCACTATTTTTCCGGCCCGAGCACCCGCGACAGGAAGGCCTCGCCGAGGTCGACGCCGTCGGGGCCGATGCCGTGGCCGATATGGGCGGAGAGGTGCGTCTCCACCGGAACATGGCTCCGGCGCAGGAAATTGGCAGCGGAATCCATCGCCATCGGCGGAATCATGGTGTCGAGGTCGCCGTGGACGAGTTGCACCGGCGGCCGCGAGCGGATCAGCGGCTCGAGCAGCTTCGGCGCGGCGATGGCGCCCGAATAGCCGATGATGCCGGCGACCGGCCGCTCGCGCGTCAGTCCCACATGCAGCGCCAGCATGGTGCCCTGGGAAAAGCCGAGCAGCGCCAGGTCCGCCTCGGTAAGGCCCGCGTGGTCGAGGATGCGGTCGAGGAAGGCGTTCAGGATCGGCGCGGCATAGGTCAGGCCCGCCTCGCTCTCGGCCGCCGAGAAATTGCGGATCGGCCACCACTGGTAGCCGATCTGGAAGCCGTCCTCCATGCCCGGCACCCGGTCCGGGCCGTCGGGCGAATGGAACGCGGTATGCGGGAACGCCATGCGCCAGCCCAGCGCCAGCCCGTTCAGGTCCTGCCCGCTGGCGCCGAAGCCATGGCACAGCACGACAATCTTTCTCGGGCGCCCGCCGGCGAAGGGCGGCAGGGCGGGGCCGGACAGTTTCGGCAGGTCGGACATGGTGCTTCCTTGCGGCGGGAACGGTTGGCGGCAAAGATAGCCGCCCGGCGAGAGGAGCGAAACCGATGATGGAGACAAGGCGGCTTGGCCCGGACGACGCACCCGCCTTTCGCGAGGCGCGGCTGGAATGCCTGCTCTTGCATCCGGAGAACTTCGGCACCGTCTGGGAAGTGGAGAAGGAACGGCCCGTTGGCGATTTCCGGAAAATGCTGGAGGAGCACCAGTTCTGGGGCGGGTTCCGCGGGGGCACGCTGGGCGGCATGGCCGGGTTCTGCGTC
>JBKJNE010000279.1:0-3136 GCA_046596015.1 Alphaproteobacteria bacterium | reverse complement strand
CGCAAACCGCCGGGACGGAGACGTCGGCCGTCGCGCCGGCGGATGACGGCGATGCGCCGATCGACAGCCGCTATGACAACGTGTTCACCAATGACGACCGCGACATGGCGCCGGCGCCCGGCGCCGACGACGGCATCCAGTCGCTGCCCGCCAGCCCGTGGACGAGTTCGTCGGGCGGCGGCGAGCCAGGTCTGCCGATCGACGCCTCGGCGCGCCTTGCCGTGCCAACGACGTTGCGCGGCCATCTGTCCGACCAGCTCGGCATGACGGTGACCGACGGCCGGCAGAGGATGATCGGCCGCTACCTGATCGACATGGTCGACGATGCCGGATACCTGCGCGAGGCGATGCCCGACATCGCCGAGCGGCTGGGCTGCAAGATCGCCGACGTCGAGGAGACGCTGGCGGTGCTGCAGCAGTTCGATCCGCCGGGCGTGTGCGCCCGCAACCTGTCCGAATGCCTCGCACTCCAGCTCAAGGACCGCAACCGGTTCGATCCCGCCATGGAAACCCTCGTCGCCAACCTGGAGGCACTCGCCGACGGCCGTACCGCTTGGCTGAAGCGCCAGTGCGGCGTCAGCGACGAGGACTTCGCCGATATGATGCAGGAGCTGCGGGCGCTCGATCCCAAACCCGGGCTGGCGTTCGACAGCCCCCACGCCGAAGTGGTCGTGCCGGACGTGCTGATCTCGCGCCGTCCCGATGGCGCCTGGTCGGTGGAGCTGAACGCCGACGTGCTGCCCAGGGTGCTTGTCAACGCCCGTTACTATGCCGAAGTGCGCCACGCCAGCCGGTCCAAGCATGACCGGGCCTACCTGTCCGACTGCTTCAGCAATGCCAGCTGGCTGGTCAAGGCGCTCGACCAGCGGGCCAAGACGATCCTCAAGGTGGCGAGCGAACTGGTGCGCCGGCAGGAGGGTTTCTTCGCCCATGGCGTGTCGCATCTGCGGCCGCTCAACCTGAAGCAGGTGGCCGACGCCATCGGCATGCACGAAAGCACGGTCAGCCGTGTCACGGCCGGCAAGTATCTGGCTTGCCCGCGCGGCACCTTCGAGTTGAAATATTTCTTCACCGCGGCGATCGCGGCGGCCGACGGCGGCGAGTCCCATTCGGCCGAGACGGTCCGCCACCGTATCCGCGAGTTGATCGACCGGGAAGATTCGAAGGCGATCCTGTCCGATGACAGGATCGTCGAACTGTTGCTGGACGCCGACATCGACATTGCCCGGCGGACGGTCGCGAAGTACCGGGACGCCATGCACATACCCTCGTCCATTCAGCGGCGCCGCCTCAAATCCGGACAGTAGGGTGGGGAGTTTGACAGCGATGGCCGACACCACTATGGTCCGCGCCTTCCGACGGGCGCATCATTGCCCCGGGAGTCGGCGGTAACACGTCCTGGAACTGGGATCGAAGATCACAGGGTGTAGCGAGCAGCATGGAAATTCAGGTTAACGGCAAGCAGATCGATATCGGCGACGCGCTGCGCGAGCACGTGACGGACCGTATCGAAGAACGGGTCAGCAAATATTTCGACCGCGCGGTCGACGCCCACGTCACCTTCTCGCGCGAGGCGCATCTGATCCGGGTCGATTGCTCGGTGCATGCGGGCCACGCCATCGTCATGCAGAGCCATGCCTCGGCCGGCGAACCCTATGCGGCGTTCGACCAGGCGCTCGAGCGGATCGAGACCCGCCTGCGCCGGTACAAGCGCCGCCTTCGCAATCACCACACGGCGTCGAAGGAAGTGACCGCAGAACTGGTGGCGGCGTCGACCTACGTGCTGGAAGCCGAGGAAGAAGGCACCGAGGAGCCGGATGACCTGCAGCCGCTCATCGTCGCCGAGACGAAGACGGAAATTCCAACGACCACGGTCGGCGGCGCGGTGATGCGGCTTGATCTGTCCGATGCGCCGGTCATGATGTTTCGTAACTCGGCGCACGGTCGGCTGAACGTTGTCTACCGCCGTCCCGACGGCAATATCGGTTGGATCGATCCGCAGGGCCAGAGCTAGGCCATGCGGTGGGCACTGTCCCGCTGACGAACGGATGCGCCATGGAAATTCAACAGCTTCTATCGCCTGAGTCCCTCTATTCAGGACTGAAGGCCAGCAGCAAGCGCCAGGTGCTGCAGGAGCTGGCGGAGCGCGCCGCGACCGTCACCGGCGTCCCGGCACGCGAAATCCTCGAGACCATCCTTGGCCGCGAGCGTCTGGGCACCACCGGAGTCGGCCAGGGTGTCGCCATTCCGCACGGGCGGCTGGAGAAGATCAACCGCCTGTATGGGCTGTTCGCCCGCCTCGACGACCCGATCGACTTCGAGTCCATCGACGACCAGCCGGTCGACCTGATCTTCGTGCTGCTGGCGCCGGAAAGCGCCGGCGCGGATCATCTGAAGGCGCTGGCCAAGGTGTCGCGCCTGCTGCGCGACCGGGCCACGTGCGACAAGCTTCGCGGCGCCGACGGATCCGGGGCGCTCTATGCCCTGCTGACGCAGAATCCGGCCCAGACCAACGCGGCCTGAACCGGATTCGATTTCACTTCCTCGGAAATAGTATCGGTTAGTGGACGCTGACCAGGGTCATGTCGTGCTGGAGCGCGGTCGCTCGGGCAAGCTCGGGGCTTTCCATCAGTCCGATCGGCTGGCCGGCCGCGGTATGCACGGCGAACGCCACCACGCCGTTCTGTACGATCGGCCGCAGGTAGATGGTGTTCTCGGCGCCCAGGGCCGCGAAGGCCTCCGGGGTCATGTGCTTGAGTACTTCTGTAGTTATCATTAGACCTCTCCTATGAGCTGGTCCGAAGGTTCAGGACTTGGCGACGATGTCGATCTTGCGGATGACCGGTTGGCTTTTCGGCCTCGTCAGATCAACGGTGAGCAGACCGTTTTCGACGCCCGCATGGACGACCTCGATGCCGTCGGCCAATACAAAACGCCGCTGGAACTGTCTGGTTGCGATGCCGCGGTGAACAAAGGTCCGCGCCTTGTCGTCGGGCTGTGCGCCGGCGATGACCAACTGGGTGTCCTCGACCGTGACGCTCAGGTGCTCGGGCAGGAATCCGGCGACCGCCAGCACGATGCGCCAGGCCGTTTCGCTGGTCTGCTCGATGTTGTAGGGCGGATAGCCGTCGTCGGC
>JBKJNE010000096.1:0-4254 GCA_046596015.1 Alphaproteobacteria bacterium | reverse complement strand
GGGGTGCACGTGCTCGAGCAGGTGGGTGGTGGTGATGTAGCCCATGTCGAAGGGCGGGTCCTGGCGCAGCAGCACCACGTCGAAGGTGGCCAGGTCGATGGTCTCGCCCTCGCCCAGGCTGAAATGGTTGCCGTGCTCGCGGCGCACCTGTAGCGGGTGGACATAGGCAATGACGCGGCCATGGGCGAAGGTCAGGTCGCGGGGCAGGTAGTAGTAGAGGCCGTGGCCGCGGCGCTGGGCCTCGAGCGCCAGCGCGAAGGTGCTGTCGCCGTTGATGTTGATGCCGGCGATGGGGTCCATCTGGATGGCGACGGCCAGGCTCATTCCAACAAACTCCGTTTAACCCGGGACGTGAACGTCCCGGTGGCTTACTCGT
The DNA here is from genome assembly GCA_046596015.1 of Alphaproteobacteria bacterium. Classification (GTDB taxonomy): domain Bacteria; phylum Pseudomonadota; class Alphaproteobacteria; order SMXS01; family SMXS01; genus RI-34. The sequence goes on along the minus strand of JBKJNE010000096.1, from coordinate 3,878 downwards.
ATCCCCAGGCGCCCGGACTATGGGTCGGCCAGCTTCGGGGCGCAATCGTCATGACGTCGAACCGCATGTCCAGCGCCGCCAGCGCCGGATGGGCGGAAACATAGACCTCGGCCGCGCGCCGCACGCGGCGCTGCTGCTTGGTGGAGACAGCCTCGATGCCGGCGCCGTGGCTGGCGCGCGCCTTGACCTCGACGAACACCAGCAATCTGCCGCGACGGGCGACGATGCCGGCCTCGCCCACCGGCGTTTTCCAGTTGCGCGCCAGGATGCGGTAGCCCTTCAGCCGCAGCAGCCAGCAGCACAGCGTCTCGGCCGTTCGGCCCGCCTGGAACGCGCGCCGGCGCTGCGCGGTCGTCCTCATGCGTCGCCCCTCATTCGCCCTTTGGCCCCTGCGACAGCTCGACCGCGCGGGCATAGACCTGCCGGCGCGGCAGCTTGAGCATGAAGGCGACGGCGCTGGCCGCCTCCTTCACCGACAGGTCGCGCAGGGCGCTGCGTAGCGCGGCGTCCAGGTCGGCGGCGTCGGGATCGGCCTCGTCGGGCGGGCCGATCACCAGCACCACCTCGCCGCGCGGCGGGCCGTCCTTGTGGTAGCGCGCCGCCAGCTCGGCGGCGGTGCCGCGCACCGCCTCCTCGAAATGCTTGGTCAGCTCGCGGGCGACGACGACGGGCCGATCGGGCGCGATCGCCGCCAGGTCGGCCAGCGACGCCGGCAGCCGCCGGGCGGATTCGAACACCACGATGGTGCCGGGGAGACGCAGCGCCTCGTTCAGCGCGTTCTGGCGCGCGACCTGCTTCTCCGGCAGGAAGCCGCCGAAGCTGAACCGGTCGGTCGGCAGGCCGGCCACGCACAGCGCCGCCAGCACCGAGGAGGGGCCGGGGATCGGGATCACCCCGACTCCTTCGGCGATGGCCGCGCGGACCAGCTTGAAGCCCGGATCGGACACCAGCGGCGTGCCCGCGTCGCTCGCCAGCGCCACCGCCTCGCCCGCCTTCATGCGCTCGATCAGCCGCTGGCGGTCCGTGTCGCTGCTGTGGTCGTCGTAGCGCGACAGCGGCGTGGGGATGGCGTACCGGTCCATCAGCCGCCTGGTGATCCGCGTGTCCTCGCAGGCGACCACGCTCACGGCGCGCAGCACATCGAGCGCACGCAGGGTCACGTCGCGCAAATTGCCGATGGGGGTCGCGACCAGGTAAAGGCCGGGCGTCAGTTTGACTTGGCCTTCGGGGGCTTCCATAGTCATGGGGTGTTCCTGCTCAGCCCGATCAGGCCTATCCGACCAAGTTCGCCTCCTAAAGGCCCGCCTTCATGACGTTCCTGCGCCTGATCCGAAACCATCTTTGCCCGCTTTTCCTGGTGGCGTCCACGCTGGCGTTGGCCGCCTGCGGCGGTGTCCGGGAAGAGGTGGTCGCGCCGCCGCCGCCGCCGCAGGTCGTCGCCGCCCTGCCGCCGCCGGAGGAGGAGCTGCCGACGCTGCCGGAGCGGCCGGACAAGTATTTCGAGAAGGGGTTCATCAAGGTGGGCCTGCTGCTGCCGTTGTCGGGCCGCAACCAGGCGCTGGGCCAGTCCATGCTGGACGCGGCGCAGCTGGCGCTGTTCGACGTGCAGGACCCCAGCATCGTGCTGCTGCCGCGCGACACGGAAGGCCCTAAGGGCGCCGCCGGCGCCGCCCAGGACGCCATCGACAGCGGCGCGCAGATATTGCTGGGGCCGATCTTCGCCGACGCCATCCGCGCCGCCGGGCCGGTGGCGAAGCAGTACCGCATCCCGCTGGTGGGCTTTTCCAGCGACCGGACCGTGGCCGGCGGCGGCGTCTACATCCTGGGCTTCACGCCGCAGCAGCAGGTGGACCGGATCGTCAAATACGCCGTCGACCAGGGCTACAAGCGGCTGGCCGCGCTGGTGCCGGAATCCGCCTACGGCACCATGGTGACCGAATCCCTGCGCAATTCGGCGTCGAAACATGGCGGCACGATCGTCGCCATCGAGCCGTTCCAGGAGACCGAGGAAGCATTGGCCGGACCGGTGCAGCGCATCGCCGCGCGCAAAACCCAGGTGCCCTCGACCGAGCCGGTGCCGCCGCCGGTTTCCGGCGCGCCGGCCTATGTGCGGCAGCCGGTGTTCGAGTACCAGTTCGACGCGCTGCTGATCGCCGCCGGCGGCGGTCTGCTGAAGACGCTGGCGCCCATGCTGCCCTATTACGACATCGAGCCGGAGAAGGTGAAGTTCCTCGGCACCGGCCTGTGGGACGACGCCAGCCTGAAGAACGAGCCGTCGCTGGCCGGCGCGTTCTTTGCCGGGCCGTCGCCCGAGACCGGCATCACCTTCTCGTCCCATTACGGCAAGGTCTATGGCGGCACCGCGCCCCGGGTGTCGAGCATCGCCTATGACGCGGTGGCGCTGGTCGCCGCGCTGAAAAAGGCGCGCCCGGACCGGCCGTTTACCGCCTCGGCGCTGACCGACGCGAAGGGCTTCGCCGGCATCGACGGCGTGTTCCGCTTCGACCGTGAGGGCGTCGCCGAGCGCGGCCTCGCGGTGATCCAGATCACCCCGGCGGGGATGAGCGCGGTCGATCCCGCGCCGCAGGAATTCGGCGCGCCGGTGGCGCGGCCGTAGGGGGAAACCCAATACAAAATGATTGTCATCCCGGCGAAAGCCGGGACCCAGTCCTGATGCAGGTAAAATTCTATCCGTGTCCCTGAGCTGGTCGAAGGGCTTTGCACGAGCGCCGATGCATGGCCCTTCGACCAGCTCAGGGACACGGTGATATTTGAGCCTTGCATCGCTGGGTCCCGGCTTTCGCCGGGATGACAATATTTGGGGGAAAATCCGCTACCCCAACAGCCGCCGGATCACTTCGTTGAGGACTGGCCAGGCTTGGGGCGCGGCCTTGAGCGCATCCGGCGTGCGCACCAGCATGCCCTGTTCCAGCAAATCGGCCAGCCGCGCCGCATCGACCACATCCTCCAGCGTCCCGCCGGAAACCACCGCCAGCCGCGCCAGGTCGACGCCTTCGGCCGTGCGCAGGCCCATCATCAGCATTTCCTCGGCGCTTTCGGCGGGCGGGACCGGGTTCATCAACTCGGTGCCATGCCCCTGCGCCTCGACCAGGTCGAGCCAGGTCTCGGGCTTGCGGCGCTGGGCGGTCGCGGTCACCGCGCCCAGATGCAGGCGGCCATGGGCGCCGGGGCCGATGCCGGCATATTCGCCGTAGCGCCAGTAGGTCATGTTGTGCCGGCTTTCGCCGCCGGGCGCGGCATGGTTGGAGATCTCGTAGGCGGGCATGCCGGCTGCGGCGGTCATGGCCTGCGTCACCTCGTAGAGCTCGGCGGCGGTGTCCTCGTCGGGCAGCACCAGCCTGCCGTCACGGAACGCGGCGTGGAAGGCGGTGCCCTCCTCGATGGTGAGCTGGTAGAGCGACAAATGATCGCCCGCCAGCTCCAGCCCGCGCGCCAGCTCCGCCTCCCACAGCGGCACTGTCTGGCCGGGCCGGGCATAGATCAGGTCGAAGCTGTAGCGCGGGAAGGTGTCACGGGCGAGCGCCACGGCGTCCAGCGCCTGGGTGACGCTGTGCCCACGGCCGAGCGCCTTCAGATCCGTATCGTTCAGCGCCTGGACACCCAGCGATACCCGGTTGACGCCGGCCTTTTCATAGGCGGTGAAGCGGCCCGCCTCGACGCTGGTGGGATTGGCCTCGAGCGTGATCTCCGGGTTGTCCGCATAGCCCCAGCGGTCGCCGATGCGCCCGATCACCGCCGCCGTGGTCTCCGGCGCCATCAGCGACGGGGTGCCGCCGCCGAAGAACACGCTGGTGACGGTGCGGCCCGGCGTCAGCGCCGCGTAGTGGTCGATCTCGCGCAGCAGTCCGGCGCGCCAG
>JBKJNE010000438.1:0-3301 GCA_046596015.1 Alphaproteobacteria bacterium | reverse complement strand
GTCAGTCCGTAAAGTGCGCCACCCGCCGTGAACCAGCGCAGCGACGGGACGCGGGCCATATAGGCGATGCTGGCGATGGTTTCCCTGACCACGTGCGGCCGGGCGCCGGTATCCGGGTTGTGGGGCCGCGTCGGTTCCTTGACCGTGAGCCAGATGCCGAGCGCCAGCAACAGGCCGGGAACGGCGGCGGTGACGAACGCCCAGCGCCAGCCCCACCATTCGTTCACCCATCCGCCGATGAGCAGACCCAGCATCAGGCCGATATTGCCGCCCGTCGCCAGCAGGCCCATGGCCGTGGCCCGGCTTGTGACCGGGAACAGATTGGAAATGATCGACTGTGACGCCGGCATCGTGCCGGCCTCGCCGACGCCGACGCCGATGCGCGCCAGGAACAGGTGCCAGAAGTTCTGCGCGCCGCCGCAAACCGCGGTCATTACGCTGAAAATGCCGGTGCAGATGACGATGATGTTGCGGCGGCTGAACCGGTCCGCCAACGCGGCGATCGGAATGCCCAGCGATGCGTAGAAGACGGCGAACGCGAATCCGGTGAGCAGGCCGAGCACCCAGTCGGCCAGCCCGAATTCCTCGCGTATCGGTTCGAGCAGCACACCGAGAATCTGGCGGTCGAGGAAGTTGACCGCCGCGACCGCGGTCAGCAGGACGAGAACATAGTTCCGGCCCCCGACCGACCAGGCGGGTTTCTCATCCGCTCCGGCGGCTTCCGATTGCTCGATGGTCGGCAGTGCTCCCGAGCCTCCCTGCCCGGTCGGAGACAGGCGCCGGCAAGTCGCCAGAGAGCCTCCAGACGTTCCGGATGAATCCGATTTTCCGTCAACACGCTAGCCGTTATGGCCGTCCCCGGCAACGACCGGAGCGGCACCTGTTGCGGATTGAACCTCCAAAGGTCGCCTCGCGCGCGCAGCGAACACGCTCGACCCTCACGACACATCACCTCAACGCGATTGTGCGGTGCAACATCCATGTCATGCATCCTTCGGACAACCGTCATCATGCTGCGTCAGGCTGCCTCTCGGAGCCGGCGTTTCGCCGGCTCGCGTTCCATAATCCGAGGGGGATTGCGTGGGAAATCGCACGAAAAGTGTGTTGTGGGTGCTGCTGGGTACCACGGCGATGACGCCGGCTGCCATGGCACAGGAAACGGCGCCGGCCGCAGGCGTTGCCTCGGTTGAGTCGATCATCGTCTACGGCCAGGGCGAGAGCCGGCAGATTCAGGAGATCAAGGCGGCGGACATCGCCATCCTGACGCCGGGCACCAGTCCGCTGAAGGCGATCGAGAAATTGCCGAACGTCAACTTCCAGTCCGCCGACGCCTATGGCGCCTATGAGTGGTCGTCGCGCATCTCCATCCGCGGCTTCAACCAGAACCAGCTCGGCTTCACGCTCGACGAGGTGCCACTGGGCGACATGTCCTATGGCAACCACAACGGCCTGCATATCAGCCGCGCGATTTCGTCGGAGAACATCGGCCTGATCAGGGTGGCGCAGGGTTCCGGTTCGCTCGGCACCGCCTCGAGCAGCAATCTGGGCGGCACCCTGCAATTCTATTCGCGCGACCCGTCGCCCGAGTTCGGCGGCAAGGCCGCCATGACCGCCGGCAGCGACGGCACGCTGCGGCCGTTCGTGCGCATCGATTCCGGCGAGCTGCCCAGCGGCACGCGCATGTCCCTGAGCTACACGTTCCAGGATGCCGACAAATGGAAGGGCGAGGGCGTCCAGCGGCAGCAGCAGGTCAACTTCAAGTTCGTGCAGCCCATCGGTACCGCCACCCTGACTGGCTTCGTCAACTACTCCGACCGGCGCGAGAACGATTACCAGGACCTGTCCCTGGAGATGATCGACCGGCTCGGCTACAAGTGGGACAATTTCCGGCCCGACTGGGATACCGCGGTTGAAGTGGCGCAGATCTACCAGAGCGGCGGCACGGACTTTCCCGATCCGATTCTCACCGTCGACGACGCCTATTACGATGCATCCGGCCTGCGCAAGGACCTGCTCGCGGGACTGACGCTCGAGGCGCCGCTGACCGAAAGCCTCGACGTCAAGCTGACCGACTATTACCACCGCAACCGCGGCCAGGGCCTCTGGTACACGCCCTACGTGCCGACGCCGGGCGGCGGACCGATCTCGATCCGCACCACCGAATATGCCATCGACCGCGGCGGCGTGATCGGCGCCGTGAACTGGGAAATCGGCGGCCATGAGATCAATGGCGGCTTCTGGTGGGAAACCAACGATTTCAACCAGGCGCGGCGCTTCTACGGCATCGGGCTCGACCAGCCCGAGGCGTCTCGCAGCATCCACTTCCAGCGCGATCCGTTCTTCACCCAGTGGGAATTCGATCTCCACACCGAGACCCTGCAGTTCCATATCCAGGACAACTGGCACATCACCGACAGTTTCTCGATCAACGCGGGCTTCAAGTCGCTTCGCGTCACCAACGAGGCGACGCCGGTCGTGAACACCACGTTCCCGACCGGCAAGATCAAGGCCGAGCGCAACTTCCTGCCGCAGGCCGGCGCCGTGTTCGAGATTGCCGACGGCAACGAGGTGTTCGCCTCGTTCGCGCGCAACATTCGCGCCTATGTATCGTCGATCACTTCCGGGCCATTTTCGACGACGCAGGCGGGCTTCAACGCCATCGCCGATGACCTGAAGCCCGAGACCTCCACCACCTATGAGATCGGCTACCGCTTCCAGGGCAGCCGCTTCCAGGGCGTGCTGGCCGCCTACTACGTGGACTTCCAGGACCGTCTGCTCAGCCTCACCGTAGGCTCGGGAATCCAGGGTAATCCATCGGTGCTGCAGAATGTGGGCGACGTCACTTCCTATGGCTTCGAGGCCGCCGGTACGCTGAGCATCGTCGATGACCTGACGCTGTTCGCCTCCTATGCCTACAACGACTCTTCGTATGACGACAACGTGGTCGATGGTAACGGCAAACTGACGCTCACCAAGGGCAAGACGGTCGTCGACTCGCCCAAGCACCTGCTCAAGGCCGAGCTGGTCTACGACGACGACGCCCTGTTCGCCAAGGTCGGTGTCGCCTTCATGACCAAGCGGTACTACACCTACCTCAATGACGCACAGGTGCCGTCCCGTGCGCTCGTCGAGCTCAGCGTAGGGTACCGGTTCTCGGGCAATGCGTGGCTGCAGGGCCTGGTCCTGCAGGCCAACGTCAACAACCTCACCGGAAAGAAATACGTCTCGACCATCGGCTCGAACGGTTTCGTCAACTCGGATCCGGGCGGGCTGTTCCAGACCCTGCTGGCCGGGTCGCCAC
>JBKJNE010000077.1:0-2792 GCA_046596015.1 Alphaproteobacteria bacterium | reverse complement strand
GGCCGACCTGCTGACCGTCGATGCCCGCGTCGGCGGCGCCATCACGGCCTACAGCCGCCCCGGCCTGATGGGCCACGTGCTGGCGACGATCAAGGACGACAACGTGAAATTCCGGGTGCTGGGCTGCCGCGGCGAGCTGCTGCAGGTCATCAACGCCCGCGACGGCAATATCTGGATCGACAAATGGTGCGCCCGGCCCGACGAGGGCTGCCGCACGCCCATTAGCTGAGGGCCAGCTGAGCCGGGACGACTCGAGGGGAGCGGCTGTCCATCCGGTTGGGGAACGGGATGAACCGCCGCTGACACTGAAACCCGGGGGGGCAACCTCCCGGGTCTTTTTTCTCTCACGCCGGGCGGAACGCCGCGCCCTGCGTCACGTTAGCTCCCTGCACCGACTTCGTCGGGTGACTGAGTTTTCTGGGAGACCAAGCAATGCGCACCTTTACACTGGCGACAGCCACGATCCTGTGCGCCGTCCTGGCATCGCCCGTCTGGGCGAAGGACAACGGTCACGGCAATAGCGGCAACAGCGGTAGCCACGGCAACAGCGGCAAGGCCGACGACCGCGGCAACGGCGGTAACAACAGCGCCAAAGCCGACGACCGCGGCAATGGCAGCGCGCCGCAGTTCGTCATCGTCGACAACGACCGCAGGGCCGTATCGACCTACTATCGCGACGAGTTCTCGCGCGGTAATTGCCCGCCGGGCCTCGCCAAGAAGGACAACGGCTGCCTGCCGCCGGGCCAGGCGAAGAAGATGTGGGTGGTCGGCCAGCCACTGCCCCCGCATGTGGTCTACTACCCGCTGCCGCCGACGCTCTACAGCCGCCTGACGCCGCCGCCCTACGGCTATGAATATGTCCGCGTCGACGACGATGTTCTCCTCATGCAGAGCGCCAGCCGCTCGATTCTCAACATCCTGGTCAATCTGCGCTGACGTAAGCGCGCCGGCGTAAGGACACGAGCGTTTCACGGCGCTGACAGCCGACGGCAGTACCGTCGGCTGTCAATAGTCGTCGCCATCGTTGCCATAGGGTTGCCAGTTATCCGGCAGCATATGCGGCTTGCCGCTATTGCCGGGACCGGTGTGGCCGGCGTAGCCCGCGTAATACGTAGGCTCTGGGCGCGGCGCCTCGACGAGATGGCCGACCGGCCAGGCAAAAGTCAGTGCCAGGGCGTCGCCGAGATCGGGTGACGCCAGCCCGCGCGCCTTCATGTCGTCCTTGGCTTCGAGCTGGATCTCGTCGCGGATGTTGTAGCCATACTCGACGCCGGTCAGGTCGGCCTTGAGTTCGGCCGTGTCGGCGATGGCGCCGCTGCGCAGCCAGTCGCGCATCGACCCCCAGATCTCGGCCCGCTTGTTGGCATAGCGCGCGGTCTCGCTCGCCGCCCGTCCGGCGAAGTTCACGCCCTCCAGCCCCGGACAGCGCAACTGACGCAAGCGGTCGACCACGCCGGCGCCGACGCCGCCCTCGTCGACGAAGACGGCCGAGGCGCGCCAGGTCTGGACGGCCTCCATGACCCGCGCCGCCACCTGCATGGTGTCGAGCCCGCGAAACGACAGCGCCGGCAGGCTGCGCGCATCGAGCCCGCGCCGCGGCTGGATCACCGTGCAATCGTCGCCGAAGCGCGCCACGTCGACGCCCAGCACCAGCGGCTGCGCCTGGGTGTATCCCGGCGCCTGCGCCAGGTCGCGTCCCATCGCCTCGTCGACCACGTCGGAGGCGATGAACTGCAGCGAGCCGCTGCGCGGGAACGCGCCGCGCACGCGCACGCGGACGAAATCCGAATCCTCGCCCCAGGTCTCGACCCATTGCGCGGCCAGCGCCTGGTTGGCGCCCTCGACGTGGCGGCTGTCGATCTGGCGGTGGCTCCACAGGTTGCGATGCCGGCCGAAGCATTCGCGGAAGCGGCCCGAGTTGCGCGTCGGATTGCCGAAGGCGATCCACACGATCTCGGTGTCGGCGTCGGTCAGCGCGCCCTCGGTCACCTCCCAGATGCGGTCGGCGATGGTGCTGGCCTCATCGTAAATCACGACGATGCGCTTGCCGGCATTGTGCAGGCCGGCGAAGGCCTCGCTGTTGTTCGCCGACCAGGTGAGCCGGTCGAGCCGCCAGGTGTCGCGCAACTCGGGCGAGCGGCTGGCCAGCGACTGCGCGCCCAGCCTGAACCACTGCCGGCAGATAAGCTGGTTGTACCATTTGGCGATCTCCGGCCAGGTCTTGGTCTCGAGCTGTGCTCCGGTATTGGCCGTCACCACGACCCGGCTTTCGGCCATGGTGGCGAGGCCCCACTGCGCCAGCCACGCCACCAGCGCCGACTTGCCGATGCCGTGGCCCGACGCGACGGCGATGCGAATGGGAAGCTGCGGGCCGCGGGCGTCCCGCCCGCTCATTTCTTTCTTCGTGAAGGCGGGCGAGACGCCCGCGGTCCGCAGGCAAGAGCGTGATAGGAAGAATGGGAAGATTTGGGCGAGCGTGGGGTTCACGCCAACACGAAGTCGCCGGCCGACGGGGCAAGACCCGTGTCGAAACGTACAACGCCCGACGGACCAAACCTGCCGGCACGCGTGATGGGTACAAATATCGCCGATCGCGCTATCATTCCGTCATGGCAAACCTGACCGTTGTCGCGCGCTGGGCTTTATTCCTGACCCTGGTGCACGTCTCGACGGCCGGGGCCCAGACTTCCGACACGATGGCGGCCACCCGGACGAGTTCGGAACGCGTGCGCGCCGATCCGGGTGGACAATATGTGCTGGTCAAGACGGTGGTCGCCCAAGGCGGCAGCATC
>JBKJNE010000258.1:0-12455 GCA_046596015.1 Alphaproteobacteria bacterium | reverse complement strand
ACTGCGCCGACCTGGACGAGATCGAGGCGTTCCTGGATGGCCTGGACCGCGACGGAGATGCCGGATGACCTGCTATTTCAAGACCGTTACCTCGCCCGTCGGCACGCTGACGCTGGTGGCGGGCGACAAGGATCTGACCGCCATCCTGTGGCAGAACGACAGGCCGGGCAGGGTGCGGATCGGCGAAACCGAGGAGCGTCCGGACCACCCGGTGCTGCTCGAGGCCGAGCGGCAGCTGGACGAGTATTTCGCCGGCGCCAGGACCCGGTTCGATCTGCCGCTGGCGTTCGCCGGCACGGATTTCCAGAAACGGGTCTGGGCCGCGCTGCTCGACATTCCGTTCGGCGAGACCCGGAGCTACGCCCAGATCGCGGCGGTGCTGGGCAGGCCGACGGCCGCGCGGGCGGTGGGCGCGGCCAACGGGCGCAATCCGCTGTCGATCGTGGCGCCGTGCCACCGTGTGATCGGCTCGAACGGCGACCTCACGGGCTTCGCGGGCGGGCTGGACGGCAAGCGCTTCCTGCTGGCGCTGGAAGGCGGTTGAGGGAACAAGATTCGGCGTGGAGACGGCATTGGGACTGACGGCGGCACAGATCGGGGATTCGCTGGGCATCCTCGCCCGGCGCGATCCGGCGATGGCGCGGGCCATCGAGGCATCGGGCAGGCCCGAGCCGCGCGTTTCCGAACCGGGCTATCCGACCCTGTTGCGCACCATCGTCGGCCAGCAGCTCAGCGTGGCCTCGGCCCGCGCCGTCTGGAACAAGCTGAGCGCCGCCATCGACGTCGCGGACCCGGTGGCGATGGTTACAGCCCCGGACGAAGCACTGCGCGCGGCGGGACTGTCGCGGCAGAAGGCCGGCTATGCGCGCAGCCTGGCCGGCCTGGTCGCGTCGGGCGAACTGGACCTCGCGCGCCTGCCGGCGGACGACGAGGCGGCCATCGCCCAGCTTATCAGGGTCAAGGGCATCGGCCGCTGGTCGGCGGAAATCTACCTGCTGTTCGCGGAAGGGCGGCCGGACATCTGGCCCGCAGGAGACCTGGCCGTCCAGGTCGCAGTCGGCCTGATCGCGGGCCTGAAGGAACGGCCATCGGAGAAGCACGTGCGCGAGTTCGCCGAGCCGTGGCGGCCGCACCGCGGCGCCGCCGCGATCTTCGCCTGGCACCACTATGGCCAGCGCGCCAGGGCAACGAAAGACGCCGCGCCGCTGTAGTTGCCCAGGCCGCGCGGCGGTGGTAAAACCCCGCTTCCCGTTTTCAGAGAAGGGAGGGCCAGCGATGATCGATTCTTCCGTGCGCCTCCTCGGCCGCGCTTCGGGGCGATACCGCCGCTAGAAGCGCCGACCCTGGTCCGGCGCTGGTTCCGGGCCACATTCCTCTGACCTTCGAGCTGGAGACGGCGCCCAGGCGCCAGATTTCATCATGAGCAAGAGCAAGACAAAGGGCCGCGCGGGCGTGATGCGGGCCGTGCTGGGGTTCGTGTTCCGCCATTGGGGGCGGCAACGCGGGCGCGCGGTGTTTATCGGCGCGGCGATCTCGGCCGCGACGGCCACGGAAGTGTTCGTGCCGGTGTTCGCGGGGCAACTGATCGACGCGCTGGCCACCGGCGCGCGCGACGCCGTTCTGCCAACCTTCGCCGTCATGGCCGGGCTGGGGCTCGCCATGGTCGCGCTGCGCCATGTCGCCTGGATGGGCGTGGTGCCGTTCACGTTGCGGCTGATGGGCGAGGTGCTGGACGACGCGTTCCGCCACGTCCAGCGGTTCTCGACCGACTGGCACGCCAATGCCTTCGCCGGCTCGACCGTGCGCAAGATCACCCGCGGCATGTGGGCGCTCGACATCCTCAACGACACCCTGCTGCTGGCGCTGCTGCCCTCGTTGGTGCTGCTGACCGGCACCGTGCTGGTGCTGGCCTGGCACTGGCCGGTGCTGGGCCTCGTCATGGCCGTGGGCGCGGTCGCCTATGTGACGCTGACCGTGCTGCTGGCGACGCGCTGGGTGGCGCCGTCCGCCACCGTCTCCAACGCCTGGGACACGCGCATCGGCGGCGTGCTGGCCGACGCGGTCGGCGCCAACGCGGTGGTGAAGGCGTTCGGCGCCGAGGAGCGGGAGGAAGCCCGGCTCACCTGGCATATCGCCAAGTGGCAGCGCCGGACCCGGCGCACCTGGTGGCGCGGCACCTGGTCGGGCACGGTCCAGAGCACGCTGCTGTGGGCGGTGCGCACCGGCCTCGTCGGCAGCGCGCTGTGGCTGTGGTTCGCCGGCCATGCGACGCCGGGCGAGGTGACCTACGTGCTCACCTCCTACTTCATCCTGCATACCTACCTGATCAATATCGGCCAGCATGTCAGCCACTTGCAGCGGTCTGTCAATGAACTGGAGGAGTTGGTGGAGATCCATGCCGAGCCGCTCGGCATCGACGACCTGCCGGACGCGCGGCCCATCGCCATCGAGGCGGGCGAGATCCGGTTCAGCCACGTCACGTTCCGCTATGGCGGCCACCAGACGCCGCTCTACCACGATCTGTCGGTCACCATCGGGGGCGGCGAGCGGATCGGCCTGGTCGGCCATTCGGGCTCGGGCAAGACCACCTTCGTCAAGCTGATCCAGCGGCTCTACGACGTCACCGGCGGCAAGGTGCTGATCGACGGCCAGGACGTGCGCCATGCGACCCAGCGCTCGCTGCGCTCGCGGATCGCCATCGTCCAGCAGGAGCCGGTGCTGTTCCACCGCAGCCTGCGCGACAATATCGCCTATGCGCGGCCCGGCGCGTCGGCGGCCGAGGTGGAGCGCGCCGCGCGCCTCGCCAACGCCCACGACTTTGTCGTCACCCTTCCTCGCGGCTACGGAACGCTGGTGGGCGAGCGCGGCGTGAAGCTGTCGGGCGGCGAGCGCCAGCGGGTGGCGCTGGCGCGGGCGTTCCTCGCCGATGCGCCGATCCTGATCCTCGACGAGGCGACGTCGAGCCTGGATTCGGAATCCGAGCACCTGATCCAGCAGGCCATGGAGCGGCTGATGAAGGGCCGCACATCGATCATCATCGCCCACCGCCTATCGACCGTGCGCACCCTCGACCGGATCCTGGTGTTCGACGGCGGCCGCATCGTCGAGGACGACAACCACACGGCGCTGCTGGCCAACCGGAACGGCATCTACCGCCGCCTGTTCGAGCGGCAGTCCGGCAGCGAGGCGGAGCCGGCGATCCTGGTGGATGCCTAGTCCGCTACTTCTTGGCGGCAGCGACGGCCTTGACGTCGAGGAAATTGCCTTTCGCGTCGTAGTGGCACTGGAAGTTCCTGGTGTGACCGTCGCCGTCCTCGTAGGTGCCGTCGACGGTTGCCGAACCATCCGGGGCCGGGATGGCCCTGGTGGATTTCACATAGCTGGGCCGGGCGCTGAACGCCTTGGCCGCCTGGCCGCGGCAATAGGCGCCCATGTTGGCCGCGGCGACGGGCGCCGCCAGCGCGGGGGTCGCAACCGCGATGGTCAATGCTCCGGCGATGGTCAGGACGAAGGCTCGTGAAGTCATGTGCATGCTTCTCCCCGGTTGAATTCAAAGCAGACGGCACTTAACGGCGGGCTCGGATTCTCGCCGGACGAACCTCGGGCCGAACCCGAAGGCGATCCGACCGGGCAAATAGATATTGTAGTCCTCCCGTGAAAAGACTCTGCCACTTGTGTCTGCGCGACTCAATGACGATTCTGTGACGGGCAGGAAGCGCACATCTGTCGTGGTCCTTTCCAGGCTGCGAAAGCGGCTTCAAAATCTCCATTGTTCTTGTTATATTCCAATCCTGCCGTGCGATCATGGACAGCCCCGTTTCCAAGGCATGGAACACGCGCCAGCGTATCCGGTGTACCTGGCAATTCTTCCGGATCATGCCGCACGGGAGCGAACAGCCACCCTGATCCGGCAAATCGTTCGTGAACATGGCTTTACACACGGTCTGCAGCGGTTGGACCGCTTGCATATCACGATGCTGCGGCTTGGAACCTGGCATGGACTTCCCGGGGATCTTCTGCCCGGGGTGGCGGCAATGGCGTCACGGCTCGACTGGCCGACGGTACCCATCCGGTTCGACCGGATAGGCAATCTGGGCCGGGATGGAGGCGGGCGCTATCTGGTCCTGCAGTGCGCTGACAGGCCCGAGCCGCTGCATGAGCTGCACAGGCGCCTCGTCTCCTGCGCGACGATGGCGGGCCTGTCGCCAAAGTCGTCGTCATCGGGTTTCAAGCCGCACATGACGCTTGTCTACAACCATCGGCAGCCGGTCGTGACGCGCGCGATCGGTCCCGTCGAATGGTCGGCGCATGAGCTGGTGCCGATCCAGAGCATCGTCGGCCAGGGCAGGCATATCAAACTGGGATGCATCCCCTTGCAGCCGGCCGAGCGCCGTCAGTTCATCGGACCGGTCACGATCACCGTTTGAGCACCGCGGCGGGCGGCGGCGCCGGCGGTCTCACCGCGCGCCGCGCGCTCCCGCAGCGCCTCGGCCGAAGCGCTTCAAGGACAGTCCGGAACCCATTGAACGGCCTATTTCTTCGCGGCGCCGGCCAGCGGCGGGCCGGTGAACTCGGCCTCGATCATGACCTTGATCTCGTCGCCGACGCCCATGGTCGTGCCGGGCGCAGGGACACCGTAGGAAATGCCGAAGTCCGAGCGCTTGAACGTGCCATTGGCCGAGAAGCCGATGCGGGCGTTCGGATCCATGGGATGGCCGGCATAGCCGCCGTTGAAGGTCGCATCGAGCGTCACCGGCCTGGTCACGCCGTGCAGGGTGAAGTCGCCCGTGATCATCGCCTTGTTGTCGCCGGCGGGCTCCACCTTCGTGGACTTGAAGGTGATGGTCGGATGCTTCGCCGTATCGAGCCACTGCGGACCCTTCATCGTGTCGGTGAAGCCGGCGGGCGGCGCGGGCAGCTCGAGCGAATTAGCGTCGATGGTGGCCTCGATCGTCGCGGCAGCCGGCGTCGCCGGGTCGAACCGCAGCTTGGCGTCGAAGCTGGTGAACTGGGCGGTGTAGTTGGAGAAGCCCAGATGGTCGACCATGAAGGTCAGGCTGGCATGGCTCTTGTCCAGCGTGTAGGCACCCGCCGGCACCGGCGCGGCCGAGGGCGGCGGCGGCGCCTTGTCTTCGGCGGAAATGGCGGCGGCGGACGTCATGACGACAATCGCGCAGGCGGTCAGCAATCTTCTCATTCTGCTCTCTCCCGGTTTGAAAACCTATTGCTCGGCGTTCCTCTTGATATTGGCGAGGCCCGTCTCGAAATCCCGTCCGACAAACGTGTCCATGCTGGAAAAGAGTCCCATGACCTTGGCCATCAGATTCTGCGGGCCGATCATGGACCAGGTCACGGCGGTGCCGCCGGCCTCGGGCCGCATCGAGAACTCGGCCATGTTGCTGGCCTTGAAGGGCTTGGTGAAGTCCAGCTTGATCGAGACCAGGTTCGGCGGCGTGACGTCGACGATCTCCATGCGGCCGGCGCCCGCCTTCTTGCCGTCCCAGGCGTAGGTCGCACCCGGACCGCTCTGGGCGCCGCCATAGAAGCGCTTCAGGTCGGCATCGAGTTTCTCGTATGGCGACCATTCGGTCCAGCGGTGGAAGTCGGCGATCATCGGATAAATCGCCTCCGGCGGCGCGTTCACCGAGGTGCTGCGCGCGATACGGAACGTGTCCGGCCTGGTCGAGGCGATGATCAGCATGACGGCGATCGCGGCGACGATAACGGCAAGGATGATCCACATGACACGTCTCCGGCGCGGGGTTCTATCCTGGGTCACAGCGTCCATTGGCCTCCCCCTATTTGGTCAGCAATTCATGCAGCCGGTCAAGGCTCTGTGCCCAGCCCTCGTTCATGCCGGCGAGCATTTGCGGCGCCTCTTCGGCGAAGCCGATGGCGCTGCTCCAGACGATGACGGCGGTACCGTTGCCGTCGTCGGAGAAGTCGATGATCGAAACACCTTCCAACTGCAGGTCGCCTTCCGGGCTCACCGCCTTGTCGGTGAACACGATGCGCTTGCCGTCGGCGACCTGGTGGAACCAGCCCTTCATGGGGTAGTCGTTCCCGTCCGGCGAGCGCATCACGATGTAGATCTCGCCGCCCGGCCGGGCGTCGACCCGGCAGACCGGGTTGGTGAAGTGCTTTGGTCCCCACCAGTTGGCCATCATCGCCGGATCGGTCCAGGCCTTGAAGACGAGGGCACGCGGCGCGGCGAAACGGCGGTCGATCAGCACGTCCTGATGCGGACGCGGGGTTACCTGTTTGTTCATGGCTCTTCTCCTCAGATATTTGTGGCCAACGCGGCGAGCAGTTCGCTGTCATTGGCCGTCGTGACAATGACTTGGTTGGCTTATCGGCCGTCGCCGTTAATGTGTTGGAGGTAGACCTCAAGTTGGTCGAATGTCCCGCCGAAGCCCTGCTGCATGGAGGCGTGCATACCCTTGAAGACCGCCCATTCCGCCGCGGTCGCATCGAGCGGCGCGCTCTGCAGGCGCAGGATCGCGCGGCCGTTGTCCTCCGTGAAGGTCAGCGCGTTGAGGACCTCCAGCGGGAAGTCGGCCATGAACGGCGCCCGCACGGTCGCGCCCGCAGCGTCGGAGAACGAATTCACCCATAGGATGCGCGACGGCTCCTCGATTTCGCGGTATTCGAACTTGCCCCACAGCTCGTAGCCGTCGCCGCCGCGCATGCAGTAGTGGAAGCGGCCGCCGGGGCGGAAGTCGAGGGCGCCGCTAACCCAGGTGAGACCTTTCGGTCCCCACCAGCGGGCGAGGTGCTCGCTCTGGGAAAAGGCCTTCCAGACCAGACTGCGGGGCGCGTCGAGCACGCGGGTGATGATCAGGTTGCTCTCGATCGCTTCAGTGACGTCCGGCATCGGGGTCTCCCTTCTGGATGGCCTGGAGATAGTCGTCGAGCCGGTCGAGGCTCTCGTCCCAGAACCGGCGATAGTTCTGCAGCCAGCCCGACACCTCGCGCAGCGGCTCGGCTTCCAGCCGGACCGGCCGCCATTGCGCTTCCTTGCCGCGGGCGACGAGGCCGGCGCGTTCCAGCACCTTCAGATGCTTGGTGACGGCGGGCATGGTCATGTCGAACGGCTCGGCCAGTTCGGTCACCGAGGTTTCGCCCTTCGTGAGACGTGCCAGGATCGCCCGCCTGGTCGGGTCGGCGAGGGCGGCGAAGGTGGCGCTGAGACGGTCGGTCGACATGGTATTTTACTGTTCAGTTAAATTACCGATTGGTTAATTACTAACTGCCCGAGGCGGTGTCAACCCTTCGCATGGTCATCTTCGTTGGAGCGGCAGCGCGCAGGTGCTATGAAGGCGCCGGACGCTCGACCGGGCGGCCGAAGTCACTGCGAACGGGGAAGAAGGCATGTCCAAGTTCGAAAAAGAGCGCAACGTCACCGTGCGCGACATCGCGGCGCGCAAGGGCAAGGATCCGGTGGTCTGCCTGACCGCCTATACGGCGCTCGTCGCGCAGTTGCTTGATCCATATGTGGACCTGCTGCTGGTGGGCGATTCCGTCGGCATGGTGATCCACGGCCTGCCCAATACAGTGGGCGTCACCATGGAAATGATGATCCTGCACGGCCAGGCGGTGATGCGCGGTGCGCCGCGCGCCTGCATCGTCGTCGATATGCCGTTCGGCAGCTATGAGGCCTCGCCCGAGCAGGCGTTCCTCAACGCCGCACGGATCATGCGCGAGACCGGCTGCGCGGCGGTCAAGCTGGAGGGCGGCCGGGTGATGGCGCCGACCATCGAGTTCCTGGTCCAGCGCGGCATCCCGACGATGGCGCATGTGGGCCTGCAGCCGCAGAAAGTGAACATGCACGGCTATGCCGCCAAGGGCCGCCGGCGCGTGGAATGGGAAGACGTGATCGACGACGCCAAGGCCGTCGCCGAAGCCGGCGCCTTCGCCACCGTGCTCGAGGCGGTCGCCGCCGAACTGGGCGAGAAGGTCACCCAAAGCGTTCCCAACGTGATCATCGGCATCGGCGGTGGCGCAGGGACGGACGGCCAGATCCTGGTCACCGAGGACATGATCGGCCTGTTCGCGACCACGCCGACCTTCGTCAAGCGCTATGCCGAATGGGGCGCCGCGATCGACGAGGCGGCGGCCCACTATGCCGAAGAAGTCAAAGCCCGGCGCTTCCCGGCGCGCGAGCATACATATTCCATGCGGGATTAGCCCCGCGACGCGGTTTCCGGCCGCCTCAGCGTTTGCGAACCCACGGGCCGCAAGCTAAGGTAGCGGCCCGTTCCCGAGTAGGAGGTCAATGAGTGAGCGACATCTTCCGCGAAGTCGATGAAGAAGTCCGCCAGGAGCAGATCATCACTTTCCTGAAGCGTTATGGAAAGTACCTGGCGGCTGTCATCGTCCTGGCCATTGGCCTCGTCGCGGGATACCGCTACCTCGAGGACCAGAAGCGGATCGAGCACGCCGCGCAGGGCGATGCGTTCGACGCGGCGGTAGCGCTGGTGGACGAAGGCAAGCCGGCCGAAGCCCTGCCCAAGCTCCAGGCGGTCGCCAAGGAGGGCGGCTCCGACAGCTATGGCCTGCTCGCGCGCTTCCGTATCGCCGAGCTGCAGAACCAGGCCAGGGACACGAAGGCCGCCCAGGCCACCTACGACGCCATCGCGGCGGATTCGGGCGTCGACAAGGTCTACCGCGACCTGGCGGGCTACTATGCGGCGTCGCTCCTGCTGGAAAGCGGCGGCGGGCCGGAGTTGGAGAAACGGGTCCAGGCCATGTCCGGCGGGGACAATGTCTGGCACCTGTCCGTGGATGAGCTCAACGGGCTCAACCAGTACAAGATGGGTCAGCGCGACGCCGCCGTGAAGACGTTCAAGGAATTGCTGGAGAAAGCGCCGGCCGATTCCGGCTTCAAGCTGAGGGCACAGCAGATGTTGGCCGTCCTCGGCGTTCCGGCCGACGAAATCAAGACTGAAAACAAGACCAAGTAGGTGGTGCGCCTGATGCCGATGTCCCGTCGCAATTCCGGTTACACGCGCAGCGTTGGCTGGACCGCCGTCACCGCGGTCGCGCTCGTCGCCCTGTTGTCCGCCTGCGGAAACAAGGAAAAGAAGATCGTCCTCGAGGGCGAGCGCAAGCCCATCGTCGAACTGAACGACGTGGTCACGCCCGACGAGGCTCTGAAAGCGGTGCCGGTGACGCTGCCTCAGCCTTACGCCAACCCGGAATGGCCGCAGGCCGGCGGCTACGCCAACCACGCCATGCATCATCTGGTGCTCGGGCCATCGCCGCGGATCGCCTGGCGCGCCCGGGTGGAAGGCTCCACCGGCAACCGCAACCTGGTGGCGCAGCCGGTCGTCGCCCAGGGCATGGTGTTCGCGCTCGGTTCGGGCTGGGAAATCTCGGCGTTCAGCGCCGACAGCGGCGCGGTCGCCTGGCGCCAGCGGCTGAAGGCGCCCAAGGACAAGGAAAAGGAAGACACCGCCTCGGGCGGCGGCATCGCCTATGATAACGGCAAGCTCTACGTGACGCTGGGCACCGGCGAGGCGCTGGCGCTCGATCCGCGCACCGGCGGCGAGCTGTGGCGGGTGAAGTTCGACGTGGCGCTGCGCGGCGCGCCGACCGCCTCGGAGGGCTTCGTCTTCGTCACCACCCACGACAACCAGCTCTATGCGCTCAACACCGAGACCGGTGCCACCGTCTGGACTCACGTCGCCATCGCCGAGGCGGCGGGTTTGGTCGGCTCGGCCAGCCCCGCGGTGATCGGTGACACCGTGGTCGCCGCGTTCTCGTCGGGCGAGCTGTTCGCGCTGCAGTCGAGCAACGGCCGCGTGGCCTGGGCGGATTCGCTCACCCGCGTCGGCCGCATGACCGCGCTATCGACGCTCAACGACATCGACGGCTCGCCGGTGATCGACCGCGGCTCGGTCTTTGCCATCGGGCATTCCGGCCGCATGGCCGCCATCGACCTGACCACCGGCTCGCGGCTGTGGGAGAACGACGTCCCCAGCGCCCAGACCATCTGGGTGGCGGGCGACTATCTCTATGTGGTGACCGCCGACAACCAGCTGATGTGCCTGTCGCGCCGGACCGGCAAGGCCAAGTGGGTCACCGACATGCTGCGTTACAAGAAGAACAACAAGAAGAAGGCGCTGATCACCTGGACCGGCCCGGTCCTGGCCGGCGACCGCCTGCTGGTCGTCACCAATGACGGCATGCTGGGGTCGTTCTCGCCCTATACCGGCGAGTTCCTCGGCGGCATCGAGATTCCCAGCAAGGAAAATTACATCGCACCTGTGGTCGCGAACGGCACGCTCTACCTGATGGGCGACGACGGCGAACTGCTGGCGATGCGGTAACGATGGGGAAATGTCCTTTACCGCAGCCATCAACGGCCGACCCCATGTCGGCAAATCGACGCTCTTCAACAGGCTGACCGGCCGTCGCCTGGCGCTGGTCGACGACCGGCCGGGCGTCACCCGCGACCGGCGCGAAGCAGCGGCGCGCATCGCCGGGCTCGAGTTCACGCTGATCGACACTGCCGGCCTGGAGGACGTCCACGACGACTCCATGGAAGCGCGCATGCGCCAGCAGACCGAGCGCGCCGTCGAGTCCGCCGACGTGGTCATGTTCATGATCGACGCCCGCGCCGGCGTCACGCCCCTCGACGAGCATTTCGCCCAGTGGCTGCGCCAGACCGGCAAACCGGTGGTCGTGGTCGCCAACAAGGCCGAAGGCTCGGCGGGCGAAAGCGGCTACCTGGAAGCGTTCGGGCTCGGCCTCGGCACGCCGGTGCAGATCTCCGCCGAGCACGGCCAGGGCATGGGCGAGCTCTACGACGCGCTTTCCGAGCACGCCGAGATCATCATACCGAACGAGGACGGCGAGGAGGACGACGCCGGGCACGAGGAAGGCGTCCTGCACCTCGCCATCATCGGCCGTCCCAACGCCGGCAAGTCGACGCTGATCAACACGCTGATCGGCGAGGAACGGCTGCTGGCCGGACCGGAAGCCGGGCTGACGCGGGATTCGATCTCGGTCGAGTGGGAATTCGATGGCAAGCGGATCAAGCTGTTCGACACCGCCGGCATGCGCCGCAAGGCCCGGGTGATCGACAAGCTGGAGAAGCTGTCGGTGGCCGACGGCCTGCGCGCCGTCAAGTTCGCCCAGATCGTGGTGCTGCTGGTCGACGCCACGTCGCCGCTCGACCGGCAGGACCGGGTGCTGGCCAATCTGGTGGCCCGCGAGGGCAGGGCGCTGGTCGTCGCGCTCAACAAGTGGGACCTGGTCGAGAACAAAAAAGAGGTGCTCAAGGAGGTCGAGGATATGCTCGACCTGGACATGCCGGAAATCCGCGGCGTGCAGTTCGTGCAGTTCTCGGCGCTGACCGGCCGCGGCCTGGACGAGCTGATGCCGGCGGTGATGAAGGCTTACGAGGCATGGGACAGCCGCATTTCGACCGCACGCCTCAACCGCTGGCTCGACGGCGCGATCCAGGCCCATCCGCCGCCCGCGCCGGCCGGCCGGCGGCTGAAACTGCGCTACATGACCCAGGTGAAGGCCCGTCCGCCGACCTTCGTGTGCTTCTGCTCGCGTCCGGACGAGGTGCCGGAATCCTATATCCGCTACTTGCAGAACGGCCTGCGCGACACGTTCGACATGTGGGGCACGCCGATCCGGATCAGGCTGAAGAAGTCGGATAACCCGTTCAGCGACAAGGATTAGCGTCTATCGCCGTATCGTCGTCCGGCATTGCCGGCTGTTCTCGGCCATCCGGCACTTCAGTGAACAGTCTATCCGCGGTAGGCTTCCTTCGACCGATTTTGCGAGCACAGACGTACAACCCAGCTCTTCCACCGCGCTGCCATCACCGGCACGGATGGGTTGCTTCGCGGTGCTCGCAAAATCAGGAGAGATAAAGAGAGACGCGCTACCGCGCTTCCCGCCAGTTCACCAGCTCACCCTGGCCAGTCCAGTCCGGTGACACCATACGCACGATGCTGGGGGCGATGTCGGCGGGCTGGGGCAGGGTGCCGGGGTCTTCGCCGGGCATGGCCTTGGCGCGCATGGCGGTGCGGGTGGCGCCCGGATTCAGCAGATTGACCCTGACGGCGGTGCCGTCCAGCTCGTCCGCGTAGGTGCGGACCATCATCTCGACCGCCGCCTTGCTGACGGCGTAGGCGCCCCAATAGGCGCGCGCCTTGTGGCCGACAGTCGAGGTGAGGAACAGCGCGCGGCCTGCGGGCGCGGCGCGCAGCAGCGGGTCGAAGGCGCGGATCAGCCGCCAGTTGGTGTAAGGTTCACCGCCATGACCTCGTCCCAGACCTTGGGCGAGACATGGTTCATGGGCGCCAGCTCGCCCAGAATGCCGGCATTGCCGACCAGGATGTCGAGCCTGCCCCAGCGCTCGTGGATGGCGCCGCCGATGCGGTCGATCAGGTCGCCCTGCTTGAGGTCGAGCGGCGTCAGCGTGGCCGAGCCGC
>JBKJNE010000177.1:0-12209 GCA_046596015.1 Alphaproteobacteria bacterium | reverse complement strand
GCACCGAGGACCGGCCGTTCGAGGACGTGCTGGCCGAGTATTCGACCCAGCTTCGCATGGCGGCGACCCTGTTCATGGACATCGTCTCGGCCCAGGGGGATGCGGACGCGCCGGCCCCTACTGCCGGCACCGGCGACACCAGCCTGTCCGAGCGCGAGGTGGAGTGCCTGTCGTGGGTGGCGCTGGGCAAGACGGATTCGGAGATCGCCACGATCATCGACCGGTCTGTGCCGACGGTCCGCTTCCACCTGGAAAACGCCATGAAGAAGCTGAACGTGCACAACCGCACCCAGGCCGCGGCGCTCGCTGCGCAGGCCGGCATCCTTGGCCCGCTGGTGCAGTAGAAAGCGCTTCCAGGTGAAGCGGATCGCTTCACCGTCCGGAAGCCGCGACCAACTGGATATTCGCGCGCCTTCACGGCTAACTTTTCCTTGTGTCGCCTGACCAAACCGCCGATGAATACGGCCGCGAAAGAGCCGGTTTGAAGGGACACACCGATGGATTTCCAACTCAGCCCCAGGGCGAAAGAGCTGCAGCAGCGCCTGCTCGCCTTCTTCGACGAGCACATCTATCCGAACGAGGAAACCTACGACGCGCAGATGGCCGCGTTCGGGTCGAACCGCTGGCAGATTCCCCAGATCATCGAGGACCTGAAGAAGACGGCCAAGCAAGCCGGGCTGTGGAACCTGTTCCTGCCGCACAGCGACACCGTCGAGGGTCTGAGCAATCTGGACTATGCGCCGCTGTGCGAGATCATGGGCCGGGTGAGCTGGTCGTCCGAGGTGTTCAACTCGCTGGCGCCCGACACCGGCAACATGGAGGTGCTGGAGCGCTACGGCAACGCCGAGCACAAGGAAAAATACCTGAAGCCGCTGCTGAGCGGCGACATCCGGTCGGCGTTCCTGATGACCGAGCCGGACGTGGCGTCCTCGGACGCCACCAACATCTCGACGCGCATCGAGCGTGACGGCGGCGACTACGTCATCAACGGCCGCAAGTGGTGGAGCTCGGGCACGCTCGATCCGCGCTGCCGGGTCTACATCCTGATGGGCAAGTCCAACCCGGACGCGCCCACGCACCTGCAGCAGTCGATGATCCTGGTGCCCGCTGGCACGCCCGGCATCACCATCGAGCGGCACCTGCCGGTGTTCGGCTTCGACCATGCGCCCAAGGGCCACGGCCAGGTGCTGCTGGAGAATGTCCGGGTGCCAGCGTCCAACCTGCTGCTGGGCGAGGGCAGGGGCTTCGAGATCGCCCAGGGCCGCCTCGGCCCGGGCCGCATCCATCACTGCATGCGTGCCATCGGCGTCGCCGAGCGGGCGCTGGAGAAGACCTGCAAGCGGCTCGTCTCGCGCGCGCCGTTCGGCAAGAAGCTGTCGGAGCAATCGCTGTGGCAGGACCGCATCGCCGACGCGCGCACCGAGATCAACATGTGCCGCTGGCTGGTCTACCACGCCGCCTGGAAGATGGACATGGAAGGCAACAAGACCGCCCGCAGCGACATCGCCCAGATCAAGGTGGCCTGCGCCCGCATGGCCTGCAAGGTGGTGGACATGGCGATCCAGGCCCATGGCGGCGCCGGCGTGACCAGCGATTTCGGCCTGGCCGCGGCCTATGCCAACGCGCGCACCCTGCGCATCGTCGACGGCCCGGACGAGGTGCACAACCGCACCATCGCCAGCTTGGAGCTGAAGAAGTATTCCAACCGCGCCTGAGCGGCTGGCCAATGGACGGAAAGGGCGCGGTCGGCGCGCCTTTTTATTGCCGGAAATCCATCAGGCGCTTCGGACACCCCACAGCCGCAGGCGACGGATGGCGTGCCTCAGCGCCGAAGCGACCGCGCTGAACAACCCTTCGCCCTTGCGCGGCCGCCAGCGCCGCGCGCCGTCCCATTCGGGAACGGAGGGTTTGACTGGATGATAGAGCATGTCCTGCTGCGGAAAGCGCCCGGGCTCCTCGTGGAAGTAGGCGGGCACTGACGGCCGCCAGACGAGGGTGCCGGGCGACAGGCGCTTATCGGCCGGCGTATTGCAGTAATTTCGGCCCTTTCGTTCGGCAGGGCAGAAGCCGAGGGTGCCGCCGATGTCCTCGATGGTGAATCCTCCGGCGAGTGCGAAAGTGGGGACGATGTACTCGTAATGCCCTTCCCATCCGGGCGCGCCCACCTCGGCGGCGTAGGCCTCGAGGAAGCGGCGCGAGAGACGCATGATCGGGTTGAATGCCCTGTAGGCGTCCCGGTGCGGCGCCGGGGACCGGGCGGTGTACCAGTGCCACCAGCGCGGGGTTTCCCGCATGGACACGATGGTGCTCGTCAGCAGGTCGGCGTTATTGGCGGCGAACTGGCCAAAGAAGCGGCGCCAGTCGCCCGAATAGTCGACGTCATACTCCATGGCCCAGACGAACGGCGTCTGAAGCTCCAGGGCGTGCGGGAATATCACCAAATCCATGTACCCGCCCGTGACGCCGCCGTTGCGGACCATGCGCGCATGTCTGTGGGGCATGCGGACTGCCGCCAGCGGATAGGCCAGGCGGAGATTCCGGCGGTCTTCCGTGTCGTCCTGGACAAGATGCCAGTCGACAAGGCCGCTGGTTTCGCGGACCAGCCGCTCGAAATGGCGATCGATCCTGGCCGACCGCATGTGACTGAGAAACAGGCCCTGAGCGGGCGGGGAGGCTGTGTGGGAGCCGGTATCCAGGATGGTGTCCCCCTCGCGCGCCACGGCGCGTTTCCGTCTTCTTCCGGCTGGAAATTATGCGGCAGTTTTGCCGGCGCAGCCATGGTCATGTAAGGCGCGCGGCGCCATCGGAGTGGACTGCCAGATATTGATAACACCTATCAGATGGTCACCCCCAGCGTGCCCTATGGCGGCGTCAACCAGTCGGGCTTCGGCCGCAATCTGGGCGAGGCGTCCGCACGTCCGAGAGGTGGCGGTTCGAGCGCATGCGGCTGGCGGCGTCTGGCGAATATGGCGGCGCCCGCATCGGCGAAGAACGCGGCATGCCCTGGCCGCCCGTATTCTGAGCGCGGGACGAAGTATGGCTCGATCGCCTACTTGCTCTCGCCGCCCTGGGTTTCCTCGAACAGCGCCGCCACCATCTTCTTCAGGTGCTCGCGCAGTGCCGCGTCGGTTTCTTCGTCCGACAGGCCAAGCGTCTGGCGCAACGCCATGCCTTCCAGCACGTAGTTCACCAGCGTGCCGCCCAACCGGAACTTCTCCTTGTCGTACTGCCATTCCGGCATGATCACCGTGGTGAGCTGCCGCGACTTCTGCCGGAACTGCCAGTACTGGCTGTTGACCAGGTCGCCCAGATGCGGGTCCGTGCGCGCCGCCATGGCGATCTCCAGGAACGCCACATAGGACGAATCCTGCACGAAGCCCCAGAGCGCATCGATACGCCGGCCATGCAACTGGTCGTCCGTGGGTTCGGAAGGGCCGCGCGCGTAGGACTGCTGCAGCTCGATCTGCTGCTGGAAGATGAACTGCAGCGCCGCCTCGATGGCCGCGGACTTGGACTCGAAATGGTGCTGCATGGCGCCTTTCGACAGGCCCGCCTTGCGCGCCACCTGGCCAAGCGTCAGGTTCGAATAACCATATTCGGCGAGACACTCGACGATGGCGTGCAGGATGCTGTCGCGGGTGAACTCGCTCTTGGTGGTCTGCCAGTGTTCCGGATCCGAATTTTCCTTCGCCCGCTGCAACGCGAGCTTGCTGAGCTGCCGCGAGTCGAGTTCGTGGGGGCGGCCGCTTTCAGAGACGGTGTCACTGTCTCGATGTGCGAACATCGCGCCATGCTGCCGAACGTTCGCCAGATCCCCCGTGGCCATGAACGTCATCCTCCCCTGATTGTTGCCAGATGCTATGCCCCAATCAACATTCCGTCCATAAGAGATGCATTTTTTGACAGGTTCAACGGCGGTCCTGACAGAAACGTGATCGCTTGAAATATGATCAAACACTTGATGATAATGAGTTTTTCTCGGTGATGCAGTTTTGTACAAAGCAAGCACGTTTGTCTTATTGTTTTTCGGTTGCAGTCCGCTCGCGGCGCCCCCGGCCGGCGCCAGGGCCATCCTCCCCCTATGCCTATCCGAGGGCATGGCCGCCAGGCCTCGGCGTCGCCCTCCTGCGGCTGGAAAAGCGACCTGCCTTCGGCTATAGCGGTCCGGATGCACATTCGTTTTCTGACGGCCCGGTTGAACGGAACAGCGGGCGCCGGCGCCTATGACGGCCGGCTGATCGCAGCCCTCGCGGCCCGCGGCCACCGGATCAGCGTCATCGTGCGCACCGGGCAGGGACAGGATGGTCCGGTCACGGTCTATCCGCTGCCGGTCGGGTCGCTGGCCAGGGGGCCGCTCTGGAAATTCGACCTGCCGATATCGCTGATGCGCGGGCGCCGCGCCGTGCGGCGGCTGTCATGCCCGGCGCCGGACATCACCATCGCATCCGAGCACCTGTTCCTGCGCGGGCACGCCGCGAAATTCCGGCGCCGGCCCTGGGTCTATTTCCCCCACGCCTTCAGCTATCCCGAGGACGTCGAGCGCTTCACCGTGCCCAAGCTGCATCATCGCCTGTCCATGGGCGCGGCGCGCCGTTTGCAGCGCTGGGCCGTGACCCACGCCGACACGACGGTCAGGCTGTGCCGGACCAGCATGGAAGGGATCATGGAGCAGCTTTCCATCGAGGACATGGGACGGTTCACCCTGATCGCGCCGGGGACATGGACCGAGGCCGCGCCGCGCCACCGCGATCCGGCGGCGCCGCTGCGGCTGTTGTTGGTCGCGCACGGCCTGCACCCGAGCAAGCGCGTCGACCTGGCGATCCGCGCCGCGCTGTCGCTGCCGGCCGGATCGCGCTGGGAGCTGCACATCGTCGGCGACGGCGACGACCGCACGGTCTACGAGACCCAGGCCGCCGATGACGGCCGCATCCTGCCGATCCATTTCCACGGCGCCCACGACGACCTGAGCCCGTTCCACGAGAGGTGCGACGTGCTGCTGTTCCCGTCCCGTCTGGAGCACATGGGGCTGGTGCTGACCGACGCCATGAAGCGCGGCCTGCCGGTGCTGGCGCTCGACAGCCGCATCAAGGGACTGCACACCGCCAGCAACGAACTCATCGACAATGGCGAGACCGGCTGGCTGGCTGGCTCCGACGAGGCGTTCATCGGCGGCGTGCAGCGGCTGGTGGCCGACCCGGCGCCGGTCGCCGCGGCGGGCGCGCGCGCCCATCTGGTGGCCAGCCAGCGTTTCGCCTGGCCGCGCCATGTGGACCGTTGGGAAGAGGTGCTGCACGAGATTGTGGCGCGGTCGCGCTAACCGGTCGCGATGAAGCGTCGGGTCTCGCCGTCGAGCACCACGCAGGTCAGCCGTCCGGAATGGTAGGCGCCGGTATCCACCGAGATGCGGTGCGGCAGATCGACAGCGTCGGTGACCTGGGAATGACCGTGCACGACGCACAGGCCGCCGAACTCGCCGGCGCCGAGGAATTCTCGCCTGATCCACATCAGATCGCCGGGCTCCTGCCGCTCGACCGGCACCCTGGGGCGGATGCCCGCATGGGCGAACAGGTAGTCGCCCGACCGGTGGCTGAGCGCCAGGCCGTCGAGGAAGGCGTGATGCGCCGCCGGCATGGCCTCGCGCAGCCGCAGGGCAACGGCGGGGAAGTCGGCCGCCCTGCCGGCCAGCCCTTCGCGGATGCCGTAGCTGACCACGGTCATGATGCCGCCGGTGTCGAACCAGGCCGGTCCGATCTCGGGCTCGTCCAGGAATCGCTTCCACAAATCTTCGTGATTGCCCTTGAGGAAGACCGGATTGAAGCGCGGATCGACCCCGCCCAGCAGGAAATCGATCACGCCGGCGCTGTCCGGTCCGCGGTCCACGTAGTCGCCGAGGAAGACGATGCCGCACGGGCCGGCCGCGTCCGCCGCGTCGTCCTCGATCCGCCGGTACAGCGCGCGCAGCAGATCCAGCCGGCCATGGATGTCGCCGATGGCGTAGACCCGCGCCGCGCCGGCGGGCCGGGGCGCGTTGCCGCGCTTGGATCGGAACAGGCGGTCGAGCATGATCTACTAGTTGGTCTTCGCCACCGGGGAAGTCCAGCGACATGTGATCGCCGCGGTCCGCCGGCGCAACGATCGGTCCGGACGCCCAATAATTGCCATCATTGCTTGGACTTCTAGGGCAACCCCAATGCCAGCGAGCGTCGGGTCGACGATCCGGGCTCGTGACGGGATACGCCTTGAAACTTTATCAGCTTCCTTTTTACCTCCTGCTGGCCGCCGTCTCGCTGTCGCCGCTGCCGTTCGGCTCGGTGCAGATCGGCGCGTGGAGCCTTCTCGCGCTGGTGGCGGGCCTGGCGACCGCGGGCTGGGCGGTCATGGCGGCGCTTGGTTCAGGCCCGGCCGTGAGCGTCGGCCGCATGGCATGGCCGCTCGCTGCATTCCTGCTCGCCGTGGCGTGGATTCTGCTCCAGCTCGGCACGCTCACACCCGCCGCGTGGCACCATCCCATCTGGGCCATGGCCAGCGAGGCGCTGGGCAAACCGCTGGCCGGGCGTGTCGCCATCGATCCCGAGGCCGGCCGGTTCGCGCTGATCCGGCTGCTGAGCTATGCCGCCATATTCTTGTTGGCCACCCAGTACGGTGCCGACGCCAAGCTGGGCGAACGGGCGCTGCGTATCTTCACCATGGCCGGCGCGGTCGCGGCGGGCATTGGCCTGCTGATCTGGAGCGCTGGCCTCTCGCACCTGCTGTGGTTCGACGAGGGCTTCGTGGCGGGTCAGACGCGCTATGGCTCGCGTCTCGCCATGCCGTTCGTCAACCCCAACCATCTGGCCAGCTTCGCCGGCATGGGACTGATCTGCGCCGTCGGGCTGCTCGCGGGGGAGACTCGCGGGCTGTGGCGGCCCGAGACCGCCCGGCGCGAGAAGCTGCGGCGATTCTTCGACACCGTCATAGCCCGCCGATGGCCGCTGCTGGTCTCCGGCATGGTCTACGCCATGGCTGTGCTGCTCAGCCAGTCGCGTGGCGGCTTGCTGGCATTGCTTTTCGGGCTGCTGGTGCTGTGGGCCGCGCTGGTCGGGCGCATGAAGCCCCGTATCAGCCGTACCATCACGGCCGTCGTGCTGGCGGCCGTCGTCGCGGGCGTATTCTTCGCACCGGCCGTCAGCCGGATCACCGACCGCATCGGCAAGGTCGAGACCGAGGCTAGCCAGCGCATGGAGATATACCGCAACGCCGGCAAGGCGATCGAGGCGTCGCCGCTCCTGGGCTACGGCTATGGCGGGTTTCCGGCGCTCTACCGGATGTACGATCAGCGCGACACCGTCGGCGTGGTCGATTTCGCCCACAGCACGGTGCTCGAGAACGTCGTGGAACTGGGGATACCGGCCGCCGTGCTGCTCTATGGCGCCATCCTCTGGACGGTCATCGCCTGCTGGCGCGGTGCCCGCGCGAGGCGGCGGGACCAGCATATCCCGGCGCTGGCGGCGGGAGTCGCGGCCATCGCCCTGATACACTCTATGGTTGATTTCCCGCTGCAAATTCCCGCCATCGCCGCAGCTTTTTCGCTCATTCTCGGCGTCGGATTTGCCCAGTCCGTCAGCTCGAAAAGTTCCTAACTCATTTATTTCAAAATACAAAATAAATTTCCGGCCGCTGAAATTTGCTTTCGGGGTTTTCGCACTGCGAAAAGCGTGGTACAACCATAGGCATTATTGGGCAGCTAAAAACCATGAGGCTCGTTATGGCAACATCCTTTACGAGGCTAATCTATGCTATCGGGTTTGGGGCTATATCGACGGTAGGAGCGGCGCACGCTGACGAAAACGCGCTGCCGCCTCCGCTGGCGCAACAACTGAGTGCTCTGATTCAGGGCTCTGTGGGTGGAAACATAGATCCGGGCATCTTCGCTCTTGCGGCGCAAAATGCCGGCTACTCGGACGAGATCGCCTGCATTTCGGTGCAGTTCTTCGGTCAGCCCGAGGTCATCGAGCAACAGATTCTTCAGGGTATCTCGGATCCCGAGCAGCAAGCCGCTGTCAGTACCGCCGTGGCGGCGTGCTCCCAGAAGGATGTTGCCGGTGGGTATGGCGTGGCGATCGCGTCATTCAATCAGGGAATCATCGGCGGTGACGTGAACACCTTGTCCAACACGCAGGACAACGCGTCGCCAGTGTCGCCGTAGGGTCTGATCAACACCCCACCGAACAAAAACACAAGGGAGCAGGCGTGCGTTCGCCTGAAGCAAATATGTTGCGTCGGACACGGAAGTGTTTGGTTGCGGCCTCGGCATGTGCCGCCGCCGTATCGGCCGGCGCCCAGACAGCCTGGGCCCAGCTAGCGAACAATCAGCACGGGAATACCGTGCTGACAAGCCCGGGTCCCTACGACCCCATCGGCTTCCGGGCGGGGCCGATCTACTTCTTCCCGTCGGTTTCCGTCCAGGGCATCTACGACGACAACGTCTACGCCGAGGAAACCAACAAGCGAGCCGACGAACTCCTGGTCATCCGCC
Source organism: Alphaproteobacteria bacterium (assembly GCA_046596015.1). Classification (GTDB taxonomy): domain Bacteria; phylum Pseudomonadota; class Alphaproteobacteria; order SMXS01; family SMXS01; genus RI-34. The sequence goes on along the minus strand of JBKJNE010000177.1, from coordinate 3,694 downwards.
CGGAGTTGCAGGTGCAGACCGACTGGTCGCGGCACGAACTGCAGCTCTATGCCATGGGTGAATTCGGCCTGTACGAGGGTTTCACCGACGAGGACTATCAGGATTACCTCTTCCAGGGCCGGTTCCGCCTCGACATCAGCCGCGCCACGAACATCAGGTTCGAGGCTGGCCACGGGCGCGACCACCAGCAGCGCGGCGACCCGGAAGAAGTCGAAGGCCTGCATCCCACCGAGTTCGACAACACCGACGCCAAGGTCCAGCTCAACCAGTCGCTGGGGCGCCTCATGCTCTCCGGCGGCGGCAGCTTCCGCAGGTTAGACTTCAAAGACGTGCCGGCTTTCGGCGGTGGCTTCATCAACAACGATGACCGGGACCGGGACGTTTACGTCGCCAATGCCAAGGCCGCGTTCGAGTTTTCTCCGGGCTACAGCGCCTATGCCGAGTTCTCGTATAACTGGCGTGACTTCGACCAGCTGGTCGACGACGTCGGCGTCAACCGCGATTCCAAGGGCTTCGAGCTCAATGCCGGTCTGACCTTCGAGCTGACCAACCTGATCCAGGGCTCCGTCTATGGCGGCTACATGCAGCAGGATCCGGAAGACCCCGCACTCCCCAATATCAAGGGGCCGGCTTTCGGCGCCAGCCTGGACTGGAATATCACGCCTTTGACGACCATCGGCCTGAAAGGGCAGCGGACGATCGAGGACAGCCAGTTTGCGCTCTCGTCGGGCTACTTCGCCGACCGCGGCCGACTGACCGTCGATCACAGGGTCCGAGAGAACATCACCCTGCGGGTGTTCGGCGAAATCGGTCAGGACGACTATCGCGGCATCAACCGGAACGATTTCCGTTACGGCCTCGGCGGGTCGGTCGAATGGCGGTTCAACCGGCACCTGGCTGCGACTGTCGCGTACAGCTACCAGGGCCGAGATTCCAACGTCGCCTTCATCGAGGACTTCAACCGGAACCTCGTGAGTGTCGGTTTGAAGGCGCGGTACTGAACGTGTTCTGAAGTATCGGGGGATACGACTTGGATCCATCTCCTTTGCTTCGGAGGTCGAAATGCACACATGGGGGCGTGATTTGGCAAGACTGCTCGCAACGGTGTTGTTGTTGCTTGGTTCGGTGACGGCCGCTTCGGCCGACGACCCGACCGGCTACCGGCTGGGCGCCGGCGACGAGGTGCGGGTGACGGTGTTCAACCACACCGATCTGTCCGGCCAGTTCACCATCAGCGGTGATGGCGTGATCGCCCTGCCGCTGGTGGGCGACATCAAGGCCGGCGGCCTGACGCCGCAGGAGGTCGAGGCGCAGATCAAGGAAGCGCTGGAGCCGGATTTCCTGAAAAACGCGTCCGTCAACGTGGACGTCCTCAACTACAGGCCGTTCTACATCCTTGGCGAAGTCAACAAGCCCGGCAGCTACCCCTACGTTTCGGGCATGAAGGTCGTGAACGCGATCGCCCTGTCGGGCGGCTACACCGTGCGCGCCAGCCAGGGAAAGATCTTCATCGAGCGGGGCGGGCAGAAGAAGGTTCCCGCCGATCCCCAGACCCAGGTACTGCCGGGCGACATCGTTCACGTGCCGGAACGCTTCTTCTGATATCGCGGCGGGCCGGCTCGCCCGTTCGCCCGGTGCGGGCGGGCTTCTCGAAACACCAGTAAGCGGATTGCAAGCACCATGGATCAACGCACGCCCTATTCAGCGGCCAGGGACTGGGGCTACGAGGCTTCGGCAGCACCCGCCCCCGGCAAGGGCATCGATTTCTTCGGCTTTGCCCAGTCGATCTGGCGCCGCAAGATGGTCGTGCTCTCCGTGGCGGCGATCCTGTTCGTCGCCTTCCTGATCTACCTGTTCCAACTCGTGCCGCGCTACGAGGCGATGACGACGCTGCGCATCGGCGGCCCCAAGGCCAACGTGGTCGATATCGAGGCGGTGCTCCAGTCGCCCGGCCAGAGCCAGAGCCTCGTGGTGACGGAAATCGGCGTCATCAATTCACGCCAGCTGATGGGCCGCGTCGTCGACAAGCTGAAGCTGCTCGAGGACCCGCAGTTCAACCCGGCGCTGAAGCCCGCCAAGGAAAGCAGCGCCTGGCGCTTCATCAACCCCTTCTACTACGTGGGCATGGCCTGGGATGGTGTGTTCGGTGGCGGCAAGTCCGAGGGCGCGGGCCTGACCGACGAGGAGAACCAGGCGCAGCTGCGCAGCAATGCGGTCAGCAAGGTTCTCGACATGACCGAGGTACGCGCCCAAGGCCTGTCGTCGCTCATCGAGGTCCGGGTCGAGACGCCAGACCGCGGGCTTTCCGCGCGCCTCGCGAACACCATCGCCGACCAATACCTCGTGAGCCAGTTCGAGGCCAAGTTCAGCGCCGCCGAGCGGGCGAGCGCCTGGCTGAACGAACGTCTCGGCAGCCTGCGCACCGAGGTGGAGGCCGCCGAGCGCGCGCTCGAGCAGTTCCGCGCCAAGTCGGGTCTCATGTCGAGCGGCAGCGACAATTCGCTGCTGTCGCAGCAGGCGTCCGAGGTCAACGCCCAGATGATCCTGGCCAAGACCGACGCCGCCACCGCCCAGACGCGCCTGTCGCGCATCGAGCAGCTCTACAAGACGGGCGGCCTCGCGGCCGTGGCCAAGATTCTCGACTCCGACGCCATCGCCCGGCTCCGCGCGCAGGAGTCCGAACTGGCGCGCCAGTTGGCGGACCAGTCGCAGGAATTCGGCGAGCGCCATCCGAAGATGGTGTCGCTCAAGGCGCAGATCGCCGACACGCAGGAGCAGATCAAGTCCGAAGTCGACAAGATCATGGCCAACCTGCGCAATGAGGCCGCGGTCGCGCAGACCCGCTACGGCACGCTGGCGGGCAGTCTCTCCTCGCTGCAGGGCCAGGCCGGCGCCAACAGCGACGACGCCGCCCAGTTGCGGATCCTCGAGCGCGAGGCCCAGGCCAAGCGCACCCTGTTCGACACCTTCCTGAAGCGGTTCCAGGAAACCTCGGAGTCCGAGGACTTGCAGACGGCCGACGCTGACATCATCTCCCGCGCCGAGGTGCCGCAGAAGGCCAGCTTCCCGCCGGTGCGGGAATATCTGATCATCTTCGCCCTGCTCTCGTTGGGCGGCGGCGTGGGCACGGCCGTGTTCGTCGACCGCATCCTCGACCGCGGCTTCCGCCGGCTCGACCAGATCGAAGAGATGACGGGGCTGCATGCGCTCAGCTCGATCCCGATCGTGAAGGACGGCGACCTGATCCGCACGGTGCTGGAGAAACCGAACTCCAGCTTCGCCGAGGCGCTCAGAAACCTGCATACCGGCATCAAGCTGTCCAGCGTCGACGACGAGCCGAAGGTGATCCTGATGGTCTCCGCCGTGCCCGGCGAGGGCAAGACGGCGATCTCGACCAGCATGGCGGCCATGCTGGCGAAGTCGGGCCACCGGGTGCTGCTGGTCGACAGCGACCTGCGGCGCGGCCGGACCCACGAGCGGCTGGGGCTCCTGCCCGAGCCCGGTCTGGTGACCTTGCTGCTCGAGCACAAGCCCATCGCCGAAGTCGCGCAGCGGCACGTGCCCAGCGGCGTCGACGTGATCGTCGGCGGCGGTGCGGTGCGCAGCCCGCAGGATCTGCTGGGCTCCAAGTCCATGCGCGATTTCCTCGACCAGGCGCGCACGCTCTACGACTACGTGATCGTCGACACGCCGC
>JBKJNE010000041.1:0-4552 GCA_046596015.1 Alphaproteobacteria bacterium | reverse complement strand
TCTCGACCACGGCCGGCAGGACTCCAGCACCAAGAGGTCTGTAGACCGGCGCATCGCGCGGGCTGCTCGGATCGGCCATGCCGATGCCGTAGTCGTGGGCGCCGTGATAGAAACCGTCGAACACGCCGATCTTGTTCTTGCCGGTGAAGGCACGGGCGGCGCGGATGGCGTACATGGACGCCTCCGTGCCGGTGTTGCAGAAGATCATCCGCTCGACGCAGTTGTCGGCCTTGATCACCTGTTCGGCCAGCGGCACCTGGTTGGGGTTGTGCAGCCCGAACTGCCAGCCCCGGTTCTCCACCTGGTCCATGATCGCCTGCTGGATCACCGGATGGCGGTGGCCCAGGATCAACGAGCCGAAGCCGATCTGGAAGTCGATGTACCTGTTGCCGTCGGCGTCGATCAGGTGGGCGCCTTCGCCCTTCTCGATCAGCACCGGGAACGGCATCTCGACGCTTGCGGCCGAGCCCATGTTCATCAGTTCCTTGGTGCGTCCGGTCAGCTCCTGCGACCGCTGGTTCTTGCGGCTCAGGCTCTCGCGCACGGCGCGGCCGGCGGCGCCGATGTCGTCGGTGATGGTGAACGCCATGTTCATTGAATATCTCTCCCCGATTTTCACTGACTGTAAGGGGAGCGGCGCTCGACCGGCAAGGGTGAAGCTACGCCTACTTCCTCGGCAGTGTGTTCAGCAGCTCCAGCCAGCTTGCCGGTTGCGGGTCGCCGTGCGGGTGCTTGCCGAAGATGCTGGCCAGCGCCTGGTCCTCGGCCTCGCTGACGATCTCCAGCGACGAGATGATGCCGGCGGCGGTCGGCTTGTTGACCAGCCACAGATGGTTCAGCGCCGAATCCGGGATGAACACCTTGGACTGGTCGTGGATGATCTCCCAGCCATGGCCGACCCGCCTGGGTGCCTTGGCCGGGCCGGAGAAAATCTGCACGAAGCCGCGGTTGGCGACGAACACCATCACCTTCTCGCCGGTCTTGTCCAGCTTGCCCAGAAGGTCGGGGAACGCGTCCGCCGACAGCTCGTGGGTGAAGTCGCCGTTCATCAGCCGGAACGCCTGCAGCCGGCCGACCCGGTGCTTGGCCAGCAGCGCCTCGAAATGATGGACGTTGGTCATCGCCTTCCAGTCGGCGCGCACGGCGTCGACGTTCACGTCCTTGTCGGACAGGCCCGCGCGGCGGTTGCCGGCGTTGGAGATCTGCGCCTCGGCGTGGTCGGTGCCGAATCGCCGGGCGATCGTCTCGATGGTCGCCTTGCCGTCCTTGTCGGCGCCGTGGAACGACGTCGCCAGCGCGCCAGCCTCGTTGTAGATGTCGATGGTGGTGTGGGCAGGATGCACCTCGCCGCGCGCCAAGCGCTTCAGCAGGAAACGCAGGTCCATGTTGTCCTGCACCACCGAGGCGAACGCGCCCTCGCCGCGCAGGAACACCTCGTCGATCACGCCGGTCTGCTCGATGGCCACGCCGCCGCTGGTGGTTCGCACGGTGAAGGTGCCGGCCTTCTCGAAGGCCTTGACGATCTCTTCCCAGGCGGGCTGAAGGTAAAGGGTCTTCTCCGCGACGGTGCTCATGGCGACTCTCCCTGTTTGGTGCGCCCCATGATATTGGCCGAAGCGGAGGCAGGTCGAGGACTTTGCGGATGTGCCCGTCTAGGGCATGGCGAGGAACAGGCTGCCCGACCCGCGCACGATGTGGATCAGCAGGGGCCTGCCCGCCGCCGCCGCTTCCGCCCGGCGCAGGTCGTCGAGGCTTTCGACGGGCCGCCGGTCCACCTCGACGATCACGTCGCCGCCCCTGATGCCTGCCCGCGCCGCCTTGCTGCCGGGCGCGACCGCCTGGACATAGAGGCCCTGCGTCTGGCCGGCGAGCGGATGGTTGTCGGGGATCGGCGTGACGCTCATGCCGGCGAAGCGGTCGCCCAGATCGCCGGCGCTGGCGGACTGCTCGCGGGCGGCGAGCGCCAGGGTCACGTCCATGGGCTTGCCGTCGCGCTGGACCTGGAGCCTCACCTCTTCGCCGGGCCGCATCAGGCCGATGCGGTTGCGCAGCGCAGTGCCGCTCGCGATCGTCCCGTCGTTCACCCGGGTAATGACGTCGCCGGCGCGCAGCCCGGCGCGCTCGGCAGGCGAGCCGCGCATCACGTTGGACACCAGCGCGCCGGACCATGCCTTGATCCGCATGGCCTCGGCCAGCTCGGGGGTGATGTCCTGGATGCTCACGCCGATCTGGCCGCGCTGCACCTCGCCGTGCTCGATGATCTGCTGGGCGGCGCGCATGGCCATGTTCACTGGAATGGCGAAGCCGATGCCGATATTGCCGCCGGTGCGCGACAGGATGGCGGTGTTGATGCCGACCAGGTTGCCGCTCTGGTCGACCAGAGCGCCGCCGGAATTGCCCGGATTGATCGAGGCATCGGTCTGGATGAAGTCCTCGTAGCCCTCGATGCCGAGGCCTGAGCGCCCCAGCGCGCTGACGATGCCGAGCGTCGCCGTCTGGCCCAGGCCGAACGGATTGCCCAGCGCCACGACGAAATCGCCGGTCTTCAGCTTGGCCGAGTCCCCGACAGGCATGCCGACCAGATCGGCCGCGTCCACCTTCAGCACGGCGATATCCATCTCGGGGTCGGCGCCGACCAGTTTGGCGTCCAGCTCGCGGCGGTCGGTCAGCGTGACCTCGATCTGGCTGGCGTCGGCGATCACGTGCCGGTTGGTGAGGATGTAGCCATTCTTCGCGTCGATGATGACGCCCGATCCGACGCTGTTGGACTTCTGCTCGGGGAGCGGCTCGGGCGCCTCGAAGAAGCGGCGGAAGAAGGGGTCCTGCAGCAGCGGGTTCATGGCGCCCGGCTGCGTGGCCTGGACCGAGATGTTGACGACGGCGCCCGACACCCGCGTCAGCACCGGATGGAGCGACGGCATCGACGGCACCACGTTCCCCGGCTGCTCGAGCGCCAGCGGCGGACGTGCCGCCTCGTCGCGCTGGAAAAAGGTGCGGACCTCGGGCACATACGCCCATGCCAGCGCGCCCGCCACAATCACCGCCGCGACACCGATAACAACCCGCTTCATCTCTGTCCTCGCTCCAACACCGGTCTTCGAGGAGGTGGCGACCCGGCGACTGGCGTTCAAGTCATAACGGATGTGCACTTGCGCGCGGTGGCGGGCGGTTTCGGTGATGGTGTGGACGGCTCCTTCCAGATGATGATCTAACGACCTCATCTTGGCACACCAGATGCCGTACAGTGGCCCTCCGCACCATCACGGTAATACACGTAATCCCGTGCGCTTCAGATCAGGACGGTGGGTACTCCCAATGCAGGACCCGCCTCGGCCAGACGGCGGTCCAACGTGGACAGGGTCAATCCGTGACCGGATGCGATCGCGAGATGCAGCGAGTCGCCGGCCCGCAGACCCAGCGCATGGTGGTCGGCGAAACGGGCGGCATTCCGAAAGTGGGGGGCTCCGACCTCGACGAGGCCCAGTGTTTCCTGCGCCATCCGATTGAATTCCTGGAGGATGCGGGATCGCGCCATCAGGTCGATTTGCCCAGTCCTGACCTTGATCGAAAGCGCGGAAGAAACCTCGGTCGTGACCCAGTCGCTGATGAATGTCTCTCCGGCCGGTTGTGCACGCAGCCATGCCTGCGCCCTGTCCGTCGCGTCCTCGTTGGCCAAGGCAGTGACGACGACCGACGCGTCGAGATAGAACATCAGTACCCTTCGTCCCGCATCTTCCTGATGATATCGACGGATGACTCGGTCTCGTAAGGCAGGGAATCGGTCAGGGCCTTCAACGCATCCACGTCGATCGGCTTGCGCGGGCGATCGGCGGCGATGAGCCGAGCTACGGGCTTGCCCCGTCGGAGGATTTCGATCGTCTCGCCTTTCTCCACCCGGTCGATGAGTTCGCTCAGGTGAGCCTTGGCGTCAGCCAGGTTAATGGACTCCACAGCGCGTCTCCTGACCATCTAGATGGTCATATATAGCGCGCTCGCGCTTTGCCATCAATCTGAGAACGCCAGTTGGCGTCCCGCGGCTGCAGGATTGTTCGTTTAGCGGATAGCGGGAAAATTGGTCGGGGAGAGAGGATTCGAACCTCCGGCCCCTGCGTCCCGAACACAGTGCTCTACCAGGCTGAGCTACTCCCCGACGGGCCCTTAGGTGGGGCAGGGCGCGTGTATAGCGTCCCGCCGCGCCGCCTGCAAGCGGCCTTCTCGGCGAAATCCTAAAAAGCCCTGAAAACCTAAAAGGCCCTATCTATGGAGAAGTCGACGATGCCGGTCAGCGCGTCGCGCATGGGTGACGGCGCGAACAGCCGCAGGGCGTCCTTGGCCATGGCGCCGTAGTGGCGGGCGCGGGTCAAGGTGTCGGCGAGGGCGTCGTACCTGGTCATCAGGCCGATGGCCCGGTCCAGGTCGCCGTCCTGCTGCCGGTCAACCTGTTCCAGCGTCCGGCGCCAGAAATTGCGCTCCTCGGCGTCGGAGCGGCGATAGGCCAGGATCACCGGCAGGGTGATCTTGCCCTCGCGGAAGTCGGTGGGCGACGACTTCC
>JBKJNE010000038.1:0-5051 GCA_046596015.1 Alphaproteobacteria bacterium | reverse complement strand
CCAGCGAATTCCGTGTTCAGAAAGGCGCGCAGCGCATCGCGCGCGGTTTCCACGCCGATGATGCGCGCGCCCAGCGCCAACACATTGGCGTCGTTGTGCTCGCGTGCCAGCCTGGCCTCGAGCCCCGAGTGACACAGCGCGGCGCGCACGGCGGGATTGCGGTTGGCGGCGATGGAGACGCCGATGCCGGTGCCGCAAACCACCACGCCCAGATCGGCGCGGCCCGACGCGACCGCCTCCGCGACCGCCCTGCCGAAATCCGGGTAGTCCACGGAGTCAGGGCCGTTGGTACCCAGATCGAGCACCTCGTACCCGCCGTCGGCCAGGTCCGTCTTCAATACGTCCTTCAACTGAAAGCCGGCATGGTCCGCGCCCAGCGCGACCAGCCGCTTCGACGAAACTTCCGCCATACCTGCCGCCATTCGACCAACCCCGGACGCCGCCGGAACGCGGCTTTCCCGGAACGAGGGTTCCTACCATATATCGAAAGCACGCGCCAAGCACGCCCTAGGTATCGTGCAATTAAATGCAGCAATGCAGATTTGCCGGAGCGCCGGTCAACCGGAAAGATACCGAAAGTGGCCGGTGATCCGGTAGTCGAACAGCATGTCCTCGAGCTTTGGGCCGGCGCCGATGTTGTGGACGATCAGTGGCCGGGCGCCGTCGGCGGACCGGCGGTCGGTCACGATGCCGATATGCGGCACGTTGCCGCCCAGGTCCCAGGTGACCAGATCGCCCGGCGCATAGTCCGATCCGCGCGCCGTCACCGCGAGCGCCTTGCCGTGGCGGGTGAAGAACACCTGCAGGTTGGGCACCCGGCGCTGGTCGATGTTCGGATCGGGCCGAGACAGGCCCCAGTGCCGGGGATAGGATCGGAACGACGCCTTCATGTCCTCGTGCACCAGTTGCTGGAGGTCGATGCCGAACGCCCGATAGGCGCGGATCACCTCGTCGGTACACACGCCGGTCGCCGCGGGCACGTCGCCCATCGGATAGGCGATGGTGCGGTAGGCGGGATCGTAGACCACCTTGTGCCGGGTGCGCTCCAGCGCGGCGGCCACGAACTGGCCGGCGGTTATCGCAGCGGCGGGAACGGTCCACAGCAACAGCACGGCGGCAAGCGCCGGAAGGAAAGCGGTCGGCCTCATGGAGAGGAGGTGTGTATCCCGCGTCCCGGTATCCAGGGACCGCCGGAAATCGTGATCAGGCGGCGCGGCTGATCTTGCGGCGTTCCCAGACGATGTTCAGCGCCGCCACCAGATCGTCCATCATCTCGTCGGTATGGAACGGGCCGGGCGTGAAGCGCAGGCGCTCGGTGCCGCGCGGCACAGTCGGATAGTTGATCGGCTGCACATAGATGCCGAACTCGGCCATCAACTCGTCGGACACCTGTTTGCACAGCGCCGCCTCGCCCACCCACAGCGGGACGATATGGCTGGCCGACTCCATCACCGGCAGGCCGGCGTCGCGGAACAACTGCTTCAGCCGCGCGGCGCGCTCCTGGTGGCGGATGCGCAGGTCGTTGGCCTGCTTCAGGTGGCGGATGCTGGCCCAGGCGCCCGCCGCCAGCACCGGCGCCAGCGAGGTGGTGAAGATGAAGCCCGAGGCGTAGGAGCGCACCACGTCGACCATGGTGGCCGAACCGGCGATGTAGCCTCCCATGACGCCGAACGCCTTGGCGAGCGTGCCTTCGATGATCGTCAGGCGGTGCATGGCGCCGTCGCGCTCGGCGACGCCGCCGCCACGCTCGCCGTAGAGCCCGACCGCGTGGACTTCGTCGAGATAGGTGATGGCATTGTACTTGTCGGCGAGGTCGCAGATGGCGTGGATCGGCGAGATGTCGCCGTCCATGGAATAGACGGATTCGAAGGCGATGACCTTGGGCGCGTCCGGATCGGACTGCTTGAGCAGGGTTTCGAGGTGGGCCACGTCGTTATGGCGGAACACGCGCTTGGCCTGGCCGGACTGCCGCAGGCCCTCGATCATGGACGCGTGGTTGAGTTCGTCCGAGAACAGGATGCAGCCCGGCAGGATGCGGCCGATGGTGCTGAGCGTCGCCTCGTTGGAGATGTAGCCCGAGGTGAACAGCAACGCGGCTTCCTTGCCGTGCAGGTCGGCCAGCTCTTCCTCGAGCAGCACATGGTAGTGGTTGGTGCCGCTGATGTTGCGGGTGCCGCCGGCGCCGGCGCCGCACTCATGCAGCGCCTTTTCCATCGCCGCGATGACGTCGGGATGCTGGCCCATGCCGAGATAGTCGTTGGAGCACCAGACGGTGATGTCACGCTCCCCGTCGGCGCCGTAGTGACGGGCGCGCGGGAAGTTGCCGCGCTCGCGCGCGATATCCATGAATACGCGGTAGCGGCCCTCGATTCTCAGAGAATCGATGGCTTGCCGGAATCTGGCCTCATAGTCCATGTCGGCTCCTGAGCCTGTTTGCCGTCACGAATGCTTAGAGTAAGCAGCCGTTTGCGCCAAGTCCCTGATGCAAATCAATCTAGGCTGAATTGCCCGGGCGGGAAACCCGTTATCGGCCCAGCCGCGCGTAACGCAGGGCCTCGGGAAGGCCGGTAAGCGATATCTTGTGGCTGTCCTTGCGCGCGCTGCCCCCGGTCTTGAACTCGACGAACACGTAGAGGGTCGCGGACTCCGGCGCCTGCAGCACTGCCTCCAGCGCACGGCGGCCCAGCGCGAGCCGCAGGGCGCCGTCGTCGAACTGCCGGTTGCGGCCGACGAACTGAAGCGCCTGATCGGGCCGGGCGCCGTCGGTGCGCAGCGAGATGATCACCTGGGCGCTATCATCCGCCCCGGCGGGCGCGACCCGAATGCCGAGCCGGGGACGGTTGCCGGGTGAATCGATGATGGTCTCGACGACGGAGTCGGTCTTGCCCGTCCGCCCGGTGTGGACTACGCGCCAGCCGTCATCGATGCGGTCGTGCCGCAGCGTCCAGGCGCACCACGACTTGCTCGGCCCGAAGCACCGCGGCTCGTCGGCGCGGGCGGCCGGCGCGGCAAGGAGCAGGGCGAAGCAGACGAGAATCAGCGAACGCACGAATGAGCCTCGGATCACGTTTCAAGCAGGATATAGGACCGGGCGGCGCGGCGTCTAAATTTCGGCTTGTTTCACAGCGGCCGGATCGATCTGTTCGAATGACGCCACCTGGGGCCAGCCCGCCAGGTCGAAGCCGTTGCCCGGCCTGTCCAGCCCGATCGCCGCGAACCCAGCCGCGCGCGCCGCGGCCAGTTCCTCCGGGTTGTCCGACAGGAACAGCGATTCCCGCGGTGCGACGCCGATGTCGGCGGCGATACGGGCATAGGACGCCGCCTCCTTCTTGCCGCCGATCGCGGTATCGAACCAGCCGGAGAACAGCGCCGTCAGGTCGCCCGCGTCCGAGTGCCCGAACAGCAGCTTCTGCGCCTCGACCGAGCCGGAGGAGTAGACGCAGAGCGTCAGCCCCTGCTCCTTCCAGCGCCGCAGGCACGGCGCTACGTCGGGATAGAGATGCCCCTTCGAGCCACCGTCCTGGTAACCCTGCTTCCAGACCATGCCCTGCAGCGCCTTCAGCGGCGTGGCCTTGCGGTCCTCGTCCATCCAGCGCAGCAGGACGGCGATGCAGCCTTCCAGCGTCAGCGACGGGTCGCCCGCCTCGCTCCGGACATCGCCCAGCAGGCCGGCGAGCCTATCGGCGTGCGCCCGCACATAGGCCGGGATGTGCTCGCGCGCATAGGGAAACAGCACGTCGTAGACGAAGGACACCGCGGTGGTCGTGCCCTCGATGTCGGTGACGACGGCGCGGATCGCCATCAGGCGGTTTCGTACTTCGGGAATTCGGCGCTGTAGCTGGTGCCGGTGAAGCTGGCCACCCAGCCGTCGGGCGACATGAACAGCCGCAGCGCGGTGAAATGCGGACGCGGGCCCATGTCGAACCAGTGGGTCGTGGCGGCCGGCACGCCGATGAAATCGCCGGCTTCGCACAGCACCATGTAAACCCTGCCGCCGATGTGCAGGTAGAACATGCCCGAGCCTTCGGCGAAGAAGCGCACCTCGTCCTCGGCATGGGTGTGCTCGTCGAGGAACTTGCCGCGCATGGCGGCGCGGTTCTCGTTGTCGGGCAGCACGCGGACCACGTCCCAGGACTTGTAGCCCTCCTCGGCGATCAGACGGTCGATGTCGGGCTGGTAGGCGGCAAGCACCGCCGCGTCGTCCGCGTCCCTCGGAATCTGGCGCAGCGCGGTCCACCGCTCGAAGCGGATGCCGACATCCTTCAGCCTGGCGGCGATGGCGGCGTGGTCGTCGGAATGGAACAGCGGCGCGGCCGGATCGGCGTCGTCATAGATCGTCAGCGTGCCCATCGTGAACGCTCCAGTTCATAGGCCATCAGTTCCTCGACAGCTTCCGTGGTGTAGCGGGCTTCGTCAATGGTCGCACCGCCGACGGTGAGGCCATGGCCGCGCACCAGGTAGACAGGCGGCGCATGCGGATTGTACTCGAACCAGCCATCCACCTTCCGCTGCAGCACGGGCATGTCCTGGGTGTTGTTGTAGACCGGCAGCGCCACGACAGCGTCATGGGTCGTGATGCCGGGAAACGCCTTGAGGAACTCGTAGCCGGCCATGGTTACCACCACCGCTTCCGGCAGCATCAGGCCATACAGCACGCTGGCGCGCGGATGGCTGTGCAGGATGGCATTGACATCGGTGCGCACACGGTAGAGCCCGGTGTGCAGCAGCGTCTCGGCCGACGGCTTCTTACCGTCGAGGGACGCGCCGTTCATGTCGACCCGCATGATGTCGTCGGCGACCAGGTCGCCCTTGTGGCGGCCCGAGACGGTGATGGCCACGTTGCCGTCATCCAGCCGGCACGAAAGGTTGCCGCCGGTCGCCGCCACCCAGCCGCGCGCGTCGAGCCGCCTGCCCGCGTCCAACAATTGCCGGATGGCCTGTTGGTATGAAATCGTCATGCGGACCAACATCAACTGTCATCCCGGTCTTCGTGTACGGCCCGGGGATGACAAGAATGGTGGATTTACAGACGACCGGCCAGCATCTTGATG
>JBKJNE010000526.1:0-4057 GCA_046596015.1 Alphaproteobacteria bacterium | reverse complement strand
CCCGAGATCGCGCCGCTGGCGCCGACCAGCGGCAGCCGCGAACCGGGATCGAGAACAGCCTGGGTCAGCGCGGCCGCCGCGCCGCACAGCAGATAGAACAGCAGGAATCGCATACGGCCCAGCACGATCTCCACATTGTCGCCGAAGATCCACAGGTACAGCATGTTGCCGCCCAGATGCATCAAGCCGCCATGCATGAACATGGAGGTGACCAGGGTCGCCCAGGCGGGCACGACGGCGATGTCCTCCGGCAGTTGCAGCGTATGGAACAGGACCGCCGGGATCATGCCGAATACATAAACGGCTTCCTGTGCCGCCTGCTCCGGCAGGGTGGCCTGCCACAGGAAGACCAGCACGCACGCGGCGATGATGGCCCAGGTCACGTAGGAGCGGCCGGCATGCGGATTGTCGTCGAACAGAGGGAACATGATTCGATCCTACAGGCGGCCAGCCGCCGCCGCACATGCTTTCACGATCGGAGACGAGGCAATGTTCCCTTTATCCGTGCATGTCCGATGGCTAGTATGACCGCCGACTCATAACGTTTTCGGGGAGAGAACCGTCATGCCGTTGCTCAATCGCGCCAACGTCGTCCAGAACTGCTATGTCGTCAATGACTTGCGTGAAGCGTGCAAACGCTACAACGAAGTCTACGGCGTCGGGCCGTTCTTCGTGTTCGACCACATCGCGCTGGTGAAGAACTGGTACCGCGGCAAGGAAGCGCCGCTCGACATCTCCGCCGCCTTCGTCCAGTCGGGCGACCTCAACATCGAGTTCATCCAGCAGCACAATGACGGCCCGAGCTGCTACCGCGACATGTTCAAGCCCGGCGAGGAGGGTTTCCACCACACCGCCATCTTCTGCAAGGACTACGATGCCGAGAAGAAGGCGTTCGAGGCGGCGGGCTTCCCCATCGCCAACGAGTTCCAGACCAGCGAAACCACCTTCCTGTGCTACACCGACACCCGCAAGGCGCTCGGCCACATGATCGAGCTTTACCAGGACCATCCGGGCGTGCGCGGCATGTACGCCATGGTCCGCGAGGCCGGCGAGAGCTGGGACGGCAAGGACGTCTTCAAGCACCTGGGCTGAACTTCCGGATCAGACGCGAAAACGGGGCGCGAGGCGCCCCGTTTTTTATCGCCCGCGTCCGCCGCCGCGAGAGCCACCGCCGCTCCAGCCCTGGCTGCCAGAGCCGCCGCTCGATCCGCGGTAGCCGCCGCCCGAAGAGCCGCCTTCGCTGCTCCTGCCGCCCGCGCTGGACGCCCGCGATCCGCCGTCCGAGCGATAATTGCCCGAACTCCTCGCCGCCGCGCGTTCGGCCTTGCGTTCGGCCTTCGAGACGGCGCGGTCGGCCTTGCCGTCGCCGCCCCGCCAGGCGCCGTCTCCACCCGCGGCGCGGCTGGCCGCCCACTCATGGCGCGCCGCCGCCTGCGCCCGGCTGAACTGGCCGCGCACCTGCGCCGGATTGTTGGCGAGCCTGGGCATGCGGTAGACGGTGCCCTGCGCGGTCTGCGGATTGCCGGGCTTGCCCTTGTGGCCGATACGGTCGGGCGCGCCCTGGTCCGAAGCGCCGCCCTGGCCGTCATTGTCCCCGCCACGGCCCGGCATGTCACGGTCGCGGCGCGGCCGGTCGTGGGCCGCGTGATCGTGGCCGCCATGCCCATGATTCCAGCCGTCCGGCCAGTGACGGTGCTTGCGCCAGTGGCTCCAGTAGTGATGCGGCACGTGCACCGGCGGGCAATAGGCGTAGTAGCCCGGATAGTAGGAATAGTAGTGGCCGGGATAGTCGTAGAAGCCGCCGCCGTAATAGGCCCCTCCATACCCGTCCGAGACCTCGTCCGGATAGACGGCGCAGCCGGCCAGCAAGCCCATCGCCGCCGCGGCCAGCAGTGGCCGCAGCCGCCTGGATGCCTTGGTCCCGTCCCCCCTCATCGGCGCTCTCCGTTCATACTGTCCCCCGAAGATATAAGCCGTGCTGCCGGTTGCGGCGACCGTGCCGGGTTACCGCGGCGTAGCTTGGGACTTCCGGGCTCAGGGTTTCACGCCCATCGACAACGGCACGTTGACCCGGTCGTGGTAGTCCACCTCGTGCACGACCTTGCCGTCCTTGATCACCAGGTAGCTCATGCCCGGCGAGCGCCAGACCTTGCCGACGGCCTCGGGACCGAAATCGGCGTTGCGCTGGGTGGCGGACATTTCCCAGGTCAGCGCCACGCCGTCGTCGCTGGTCCAGAACTTCTCCGGCACCAGCTTCAGGTCCGGCCAGCGGACCAGGCCGTCGGCGAAGAACGCCCTGATATCGGGCCAGCCCGTGTGGGTGCCGCCGACGATATCCTCCAGCACGCAGTCCGCCGTCAGATACCGTTCCGGCGCGTCCGGGTCGCCGCTGCTCCAGGCCCTGAACAGATCGATCGCCAACTGGATCCGCGGGTCCTGCTGCGCCATGCGTCGTCTCCCCTTTTTCGATAACGGCTTCCCGGTGCCTATGCTAGCGTCGATGCCGTACCGTTGCATCACGCGATCTTGGGGAGACACGCGAATGTCCAGCGCCACCGATACGTTGTCAGACGGCAGGATGGACATTGGCGGCCTGCGCCTGATCGCGCTGACCTGCCTGTTGCTGCTGGTGTTTTCCGCCGCCGTCGCGATGTCGTTCAACATCGCCGGCTTCGTCACCTCGTTCGCTGTCTCGTTCACCGAAGCCGGCACGGTCGCCACCATCGAACTGGGCGGCATCGCGGTCAGCTCGCTGCTGTTTTCCCAGCTCGCGCCAAAGCTTCAGCCGCGCAAGGTCTACCTGTTCGCTATCGCCGCTATCGCGCTCATGAACGCCGCGACCATCTTCGTGCCGAGCATCGAGACGCTGTTCGTGGTGCGCGGCATCGCCGGCCTGGCCGCCGGATCGGTGACCGCCATGGTCATGTACACCGCCGGCCACAGCCGGACGCCGGAAAAAACCTTCGGCATCATCAACAGCTTCGTGGGTGTCCTCGGCATCATCCTGGCGCTGGTGCTGCCACAGGCCGGCAGGCTTTACCTGATGCCGGGCGCGCCAGCCGGGTTCAGCGAAGCGGACGGCCTGTTCCTGGTCTATCTGGTGGCCTCGATAGGCGCGCTGTTCTTCATCAGATCCGTGCCTGTGCCGCCGCGTGCGGCGCTGGCGGGCGAAGGCGGACGATCCACCGCCGCGCCGCCGCTGATCGGCTGGCTGGCGCTGATCGGCATGGGCATCGTGTTCTTCGGCCACGGCGTGCTGGCCCTCTACATCGTCGATGTCGGCAAGGGCGTCGGCCTGTCGCCCGGCACCATCGGCCTGGTCTTCAGCATCGCCGCCATCATGGGCATCGTGCTGCCGCTGGTGGCGGGCTTCCTCGGCGCGAAATTCCCCGCCATGCCGCCCACCGTCATCGTGCTGGTCATCGTCGCCATCTTCGCCGTGCTGCTGGGCCAGGCGGCCACGCCGCTGGGCTATTTCATCGCCGCGCCTATCTATGCTTTCGCGCCCATCGCCATGATGCCCATCGTGCTGGGCGCGCTGGTGCGGGTCGATCCCAGCGGCAAGCTGGCGGGGGCGCACCCCGCCTTCGTCACCCTGGGCGGCGCCGCCGCGCCGCTGACCGGCGGCGCGATCCGCGACTGGGCCGGCAATTTCGCGGCCAGCGGATGGTTCGTGGCCGGCTGCATCGTGGTCGGCGGCGTTCTGATGGTCGCCCTGCTGTTCAAGGCCGACAGCTTGCGCCGGCAGCAACTCGGACAGGTCTGATCGTGCCCAGATTGGGATGGACGGCCCGGAATGGTTACTTGTTGGTAACAGTGATCCGCACTAGATAGTCTCCAGGATCACAGGAGATCGCGCATGGCCCGAAGCTACCGCAAGAACGGCGTTCCCGGCGAACCCGGATGGCCCGTGCTCGGCAAATCGCTGGATGTCCTGCGCGATCCGGGCAAGGTCAGCCGGGAAATGGTGAGCAAGTACGGCCACGTCTACTGGTCCAACGCGTTCGGCCGCACCAACATCACAATGCTGGGCCCGGACGCCAACGAGTTCGTGCTG
>JBKJNE010000516.1:0-3513 GCA_046596015.1 Alphaproteobacteria bacterium | reverse complement strand
GAGGGAACCTTGATGACGCGAATTTTCGCGAACGGGCGATTTCCATCGATCGCCAGATCCGCACTTCTAGCAATTCCATTGGGTTTACTTGCTTTCGCCGCGTCGGCCCAGCCGGCGCCGGACGACGGGGCCAAATCATCGAGTCCGCCAGTCAAGATGGCCGCCAGGGTCGACTCGGTCCTGGTCACGGCGCGGAAAACGGAGGAATCTTCCCAGGACGTGCCGGTCGCGATGACCGCCGTCACGACGGAACTCAAGCTCGCGAGCGTTCGCGATCTCAGGGATCTGAACGGCTATTCCGCGAACGTCAGAATCGACGCCAATCCTGAGCGGGCAGGCGCGGCGTCCATTACGATTCGCGGCATCAGCCCCACGCGGACCGATGATAGCTCGCTGGATTCACCGATCGCCATCATGATCGACGGCATTTACCTGGGTAGCCTGTCGGGGCAGGTGGTCGAGAACTTCGACATCGAACGCATCGAAATCCTGCGTGGTCCGCAGGGAACACTTTACGGACGCAATACGGTCGGCGGCGTGCTCAACGTCGTCAGGTCCAGGCCGACGGGCGAATACGGGGCCAAGCTGCAATACACCTTCGGGCGCTGGAACCAGCAGGAGTTCCGCGCGGTGCTGAACGCGCCGCTGGTGCAGGACAAGTTGGCGGCGAAGGCGTTCGTCACCATCCAGAATCGCGACGGCTGGTTCAAGAACACTTATCTGAATACCACCCAGCCCCAGAAGGACTACAAGAATTACGGCCTGACCCTTCTGGCGACTCCCAACGACTGGTTCGAAGCCCTGCTGACGGTGGAGCGCTTCGAGGATCGCAGCCAGGGCGGCGCATACCTGACCAACTGGAACTTTGCCGCAGGCGTTTTCCCGAAGCCCACCGACCCGCGCGAGTATGATTTCAGCGGCGGGTTCCTGGATTGCTTCCTGCCAGGCGTCTTCGGCTTGCAGAATACGCCGTGCCGGACGGAACTCGATTTCCCGAGGAAGAACATCGCGACCGATCTTCCCAATCCCGGGAGAGTGATGACCAACGCCTATACGCTCAACATGTCGGCGCGGCTGAGCGATGAACTCAAACTGGTGTCGGTGACCGGCGTGCGGCGGCAGCGTGAATACCGCAAATATGACTTCGACGGCTCGACGGCCGATTTCATCACCATCGAGCGCGACAACACGTTCAAGCAGTTCAGCGAGGAACTGCGCCTCGAAGGCAGCTGGGAGACGTCGATCGGCAAGATCACCGCGGTCGCGGGTGCGTATTTCTACAGCAGCAAGTTCAACCAGAAGTGGGTGACCGGCGGCGATTTCTGGCAGTTCGTCGCCGCCCTCGGCGGCTACTCTCTCGCTACCAATTCCTGGCTCAATCCCAGCCTCGCTTCCTTTACGGGGTTCGCGACGCCGGCGGCGGCGTGCCTTGCGCCGCGCGGCGGCCCGGGAACGCCCTTGTTTACCGTCTTCGGGCAGGTGCGGTGCGATCCGGTGTGGGGCGACCAGCCTTATGGCGCGAAAGGTCCCAACAAGCTGTTCGAAAGCCAGAAGACAACCTCGGAAGCGGCGTTCGTGAACGCCGACTGGGAGTTCCTTCCGAACTGGACCGTGACGGCCGGCGTTCGCTGGACGCAGGAGAAGAAGCACTTCATCGGCGCGCAGGCCTACATCACGCCGCTGGACCGGGCCTACATCGACAATTTTCCGGAGTTCGCGGACCTCAAGAAGTCCTGGACGAACGTCTCGCCGAAATTCGGCCTGTCCTGGAAGGCGACGCCGGATATTCTGCTCTATGCGTCCTTCGCCAAGGGATGGCATTCGGGCGGCTTTTTCGGCGTGAACCAGAACGTCTCGGATTTCGTCCGCGACCAGTACGATCCAGAAACGTCCCGCTCGATCGAAGTGGGTGTGAAGGCGCAGTTCTTCGACAACCGCATACAGACGAACGTTGCCCTTTTCCGTAATAATTTCAAGAACAAGCAGGAATCGGTCGTGGCCTTTGACGGGACCACCAATACGGTGGTGACCGTTTTCAGCAACGTCGGCTCCGTGGTCTATCAGGGCGTCGAGGCCGAGGTCCAGGCGGTCGTCACCGAGGAGTTGAGGCTGTTCGGGACGATCGGTCTTCTCGATCCGAAGTATTCCGTGTTCATGACCGACGTCAATCCGCAGGATGGTTGTTGCACCATCGTCGACGCGACGTTCCTGACGCCGCGCAACGCGCCGAAGCTGACAGCCGGCATCGGCGCCAACTATACCGTGCCGGTCGGACCCGGTGATCTGGAACTCGGCGTGAAGTGGAGCTACATCAGCAAGGTCGAAGGCAACCTGGTCAATCTCGAAGCCGGCCGGGTGGGCTCGCGGCAGGACCTGAATGCCTCGATCGGTTATGCGTGGAACGACATAAGGGTTTCCGTCTTCGGGCGAAACCTGACGAACGAAAGGTTCGAGGCGCCCGCGATCATCCAGCCCCTGTTTGCCTCCGGCACCGTCGGTCCAGGCCGGAGCTGGGGCATCGAGGTGACCGGCGAATTCTAGGCCTGACCTGAGGCCTGGTTTTCCTGACCGTGAACCCACGCTTGCGAGCCGTGCCGCCCACCAGCGGCGCGGCTCGCTTGTGTTGGAACGGACGCCGGTCAGACTGTCAGATACACGCCCAGCGGACATGCCGGGGCCAAATTGAGCAGTCGAGGGTGCGGATGAAAATTATATCCCTCTACAAAAAGCATTGTGAATCACGGTGTTGGAAAATTAAGCATGCACAGTCAAAAAAAATAATCGTTGATTAACTCTCGGGCCGAGGGCAGGCTTGCGTCCGTTGACCGTCTGGCATGCCGCAGGCACGAGACTTCGCCATCGAATGCGAGGTCCGATGCCCAAGGGTGCCGTCCCGGCGGTCGTTTTTGGGGAGGAAAACCACGATGACTTACGGGTCTCGCTCGCCTCGCGAGCTGTCGCGCGCCATCAGGACGGCCGCGTTCTCATTACCAGTCCTATTGCTGCCTTTCGCGGCGTCCGCGGCCGAGACCATCCGCGAAACACCGGCGCCGGTAACCGCGGTCAGCGGCGAGCAGCTCGCCCAGGTGCCGAGAGCGGCGCCGCGCGTCGATTCCGTCCTGGTGACGGCGCGCAAGACCGAGGAATCGGCCCAGGACGTGCCAGTCGCGATGACCGCGATCAACGCGGAACTGAAGCTGGCCACGGTGCGCGACCTGAAGGATTTGAACGGCTATTCGGCGAACGTGCGCATCGACAGCGATCCGTCGCGCGCCAGCGCCGCCGCGGTCACCATCCGCGGCATCAGCCCTACCCGCACCGACGACAACTCGTTCGACTCGCCGATCGCCATCATGATCGACGGCATTTACCTGGGCTCGCTGTCCGGTCAGGTGCTGGAGAATTTCGACATCGAGCGCATCGAAATCCTGCGCGGCCCGCAGGGTACGCTGTACGGCCGCAACACGGTCGGCGGCGTGCTCAACGCGATCCGCAGCCGGCCGACCGGCGAGT
>JBKJNE010000322.1:0-2771 GCA_046596015.1 Alphaproteobacteria bacterium | reverse complement strand
CTTGCCCTTGATGGTGAGCTGGAGCTTGCGGGCGGCACGATCGACGCCGGTGATGCGGGCATCCACCTTCTCGCCGATGGCGAAGCGGTCCGGGCGCTGGTCGCCCTTGTCGCGCGCCAGTTCGGCACGGCGGATGAAGCCGGTGAGGACCTCGTCGACCTTGACCTCGATGCCGTTGGACTGCACCGCGGTGACCACGCAGGTGACGATGTCGCCCTTGTGGATGCGGTCCAGCACCGAGGCGGCGGGGTCGTCGGCCATCTGCTTGATACCGAGCGAGATACGCTCCTTCTCGACATCGACGTCCAGCACCTTGGCGCGGACGATCTGGCCCTTTTCGTACTTGGCCATCGCCAGCTCGCCCGGCTCGTCCCACGACAGGTCGGACATGTGGACCATGCCGTCGATGTCGGCGGAGAGCCCGATGAACAGGCCGAATTCCGTCATGTTGCGGATTTCGCCCTCGACCACCTGGCCGATCGGATGCTCGTCGACGAACTGCTCCCACGGATTGCGCTGGACCTGCTTCAGGCCGAGCGAAATGCGGCGCTTCGAGCTGTCGACGTCCAGCACCATCACGTCCACTTCTTGCGAGGTCGCGACGATCTTGCCGGGGTGGACGTTCTTCTTGGTCCAGCTCATCTCGGAGACATGGACCAGGCCTTCGACGCCGGCCTCCAGCTCCACGAAGGCGCCGTAATCGGTGATGTTGGTGACGCGGCCGGTGTATTTGGCGCCGGGCGGGTATTTCGCCGCCACGCCGTCCCACGGATCGGCCTCAAGCTGCTACATGCCCAGGCTGATGCGCTGGGTTTCGCTGTTGAAGCGGATGACCTGGACCTTGACCTGCTGGCCGATGGTCAGGGCCTCGCTGGGGTGGTTGATGCGGCGCCAGGCGATGTCGGTGACATGCAACAGGCCGTCGACGCCGCCGAGATCGACGAAGGCGCCGTAATCGGTGATGTTCTTGACCACGCCGTCGAGGATCATGCCTTCCTTGAGGCTGGCGACGAGTTCGCTGCGCTGCTCGGCGCGGGTCTCTTCGAGGACGGCGCGGCGCGACACCACGATGTTGCCGCGGCGGCGGTCCATCTTCAGGATCTGGAACGGCTGCGAGATGCCCATCAGCGGGGTGACATCGCGCACCGGACGGATGTCGACCTGGCTGCCCGGCAGGAACGCCACGGCGCCGTCGAGATCCACGGTGAAGCCGCCCTTGACCCGGCCGAAGATGATGCCCTCGACGCGCGAGCTGTCGCCGGCGGCGTCTTCCAGGCGGTCCCAGGCCTCTTCGCGGCGGGCGCGCTCGCGGCTGATCACCGCTTCGCCCATGGCGTTTTCCATGCGCTCGAGGAACACCTCGACGGTGTCGCCGATATTCAGGCTCTGGCGCGACCCGACAGGGCCGAATTCGGAAACCGGGACGCGGCCCTCGGCCTTCAGTCCCACATCGATCACGACGACGTCGTTCTCGACGCCGACGATGGTGCCCTTCACCACCGTGCCTTCGATGGCGTCGCCGCCGCCGAAGCTCTCGTCCAGAAGGGCCGCGAACTCATCGCGAAGCGCGGTGTTCGCGCCGGTATTGGTCGACATACTGTTTAAGCTCCTGCTTCTTCAGATGTTACAGGCCAGCCGGTTTTTCCGGCGGTCTTTCCGCCGTTGATTTTACAACGGCGGACTCGATGACGGCTTTCGCCGCTTCAAAGGCGGCTTCTATAGACAGATTCGAGGTATCGAGCAAGTGCGCGTCCGCTGCGGGCCTTAGCGGGGCGACCGCCCGCTCCGCGTCGCGCCGGTCGCGCGCCTCGATATCTTCAAGGATGCGGCCCTCGTCGGCCGCCTCCCCACGCGCCCTCAACTCGCCGGCGCGGCGCTTCGCCCGGACCAACGCCGTCGCCGTCACGAACAGCTTGGCGTCGGCGTCCGGGCAGATCACCGTGCCCACGTCGCGTCCATCGAGCACCGCGCCGCCCGGCTGGTGCGCGAACGACCGCTGGTAGTCCAGCAGGGCCGCCCGCACCCCGGGCATGGCCGAGACGATGGACGCGGCCTCGCCGGTCTTTTCGTCGCGCAGTGCGGGATCGTTCAAGTCGTCAGGCGACAGAGAACGCGCCGCGTTCTCCGCCGCCCCGACGTCATTTAGGTCGGCGTCGACCTTCAACAACCGGCGCGCGACCGCCCGGTAGAGCGAACCTGTGTCCAGGTGCGGCAGGCCGTAGTGAAGAGCCAGCTTCCTGGCAAGGGTGCCCTTGCCCGACGACGCCGGTCCGTCGATGGCGATGATCACGCCGCCTCCAGCCTGGCCCCGGCGCTGGCCATCAGGCCGGCGAAGTCGGGGAAGGAAGTGGCGATCATGTCGTCCTCGTCGACGGTGACCGGCCGGCGCGAGGCGCAGCCCAGCACCAGGAACGACATGGCGATGCGGTGGTCCATATGGGTCTCGACCGTGCCGCCGCCCGGCACGTCGCCGGGCCGGCCGTCGACGATCAGCCCGTCTTCCAGTTCCTCGACGGCGATGCCGTTGGCCGCGAGGCCCTTCGCCATGGCGGTGATCCGGTCCGATTCCTTGACCCGCAGCTCGCCGAGCCCGCGCATGGTGGTGCGGCCCTGGGCGAAGGCTGCGGCAATACAGAGGATCGGGTATTCGTCGATCATGCTGGGCGCCCGTTCGGCCGGCACGTCGACGCCGCGCAGGGCACTCGAGCGCGCCGTGATGTCGGCGACCGGCTCGCCGCCCTCGACGCGGCGGTTGGCGATCTCCAGCGAGG
>JBKJNE010000151.1:0-4811 GCA_046596015.1 Alphaproteobacteria bacterium | reverse complement strand
CCGCCGTCGTCACCAGCCCGACGTGATAGCGGCAGCCCGTCAGCTCGACGAGGCGCAGGTCGCGCTCGATCATGATCACTTCGGCGATGGCCGGAATGCCGGGAAGGCCCAGCCGCGTCGCCATCTCGCCCTCGTTCATCACCCCTTCGCGGGCCAGCATCGGATCCTCGGCGTGCTGGATCACCAGCGCGTCGTGGGCCTTCGCATAGGTCAGGATGCGGCGCATCACCTGCGAATCGGCGATCGCCTTGCGGCCGTCGGTGAAGGCCAGCGCGCCCGCCTGCCGCAGCAGGCCGATCTCGGTCATCTCCTCGCCGCCCAGCTCCTTGGTGGCCGCGGCCATGGGATGGATGCGCACGCCGGAATCCTGTGCCAGCCGCTCGACATAGTCGACCAGTGAGGCACGATCGACCACCGGGTTCATGTTGGGCATGGTGGCGATCGTGGTCACGCCGCCCGCCGCCGCGGCCTTGGCCGTGGTGTCGACGGATTCGCCCAGGAACACCTGCATGTCGATGAAGCCCGGCGTCAGGCACATGCCCTTGCAGTCGACCACCTCGCTGCCGTCGGTGATGCCGTCGGCGAACAGCGCCGCGCCCAGGTCCCAGATCTTGCCGCCCACGGTCAGCAGCGCGCCGCGCTCGTCGCGGCCGCTCGACGGATCGATCAGCCTGGCGTTCATGTAGACGACGCGGCGGTCGGCGGCCATCAGTCGTTCTCCTCGGCGTCGAGGTCCCGGCACAGCGTGTCGAGGCAGGCCATGCGGATGGCGACGCCGGTCTCCACCTGCTCACGGATGGCGCTGCGGTCGATGTCGTCGGCCACATCCGTGTCGATCTCGACGCCCCGGTTCATCGGGCCGGGATGCATGATCATGGCGTCGGGCTTGGCCATGGCCAGCTTGTCGGCGTCGAGGCCGTAGAAGTGGAAATACTCGCGCGTCGACGGCACGAACGCGCCCTTCATCCGCTCGGTCTGCAGCCGCAGCATCATGACGATGTCGGCGCCGGCGAGGCCGCCGCGCATGTCGTGGAACACGTCGACGCCCAGCCGGTCGACAGCCACCGGCATCAGCGTCGGCGGCGCGACCACGCGGACGCGGGCGCCCATGGCGTTGAGCAGGTGGATGTTGGACCGCGCCACCCTGCTGTGCAGGATGTCGCCGCAGATCGCCACCGTCAGCCCCTGGATGCGTCCCTTGCGGCGGCGGATGGTCAGCGCGTCGAGCAGCGCCTGGGTCGGGTGCTCGTGGCGGCCGTCGCCGGCGTTGATCACCGCGCAGTTGACCTTCTGCGCCAGCAGCGCCGCCGCGCCCGACGAGCCGTGCCGGATCACCAGCACGCTCGGGCGCATGGCGTTCAGCGTCATGGCGGTGTCGATCAGCGTCTCGCCCTTCTTGATCGACGAGGTCGAGGTGACCATGTTGATGACGTCCGCCCCCAGCCGCTTGCCGGCCAGCTCGAACGACGTCGATGTGCGGGTGGATTCCTCGAAGAACAGGTTGATCTGGGTCCGGTTCTTCAGGACCTTCTTGATCTTCTTCCCGCCCCGATAGCGCTCCAGGTAGGAATCGCCAAGGTCCAGGAGCGCAGCGATCTCCTGCGGTTTCATCCCCTCGATTCCGAGAAGATGCCTGATGCCGTCCGTTTTTGTCATTGAAGCCGGTTGTATAGGGGCAAGCTGGTCCTCCGGCAAGTGTCAGTTGCGCCGCAAAAAATCCAGCGCGCCCTGAAGGATATACCCGGCGGCCATCTGGTCAACGACCTTGGCCCGTTTCGCCCGCGTTACGTCCGCGTCGATCATCGCCCGCTGCACGGCGGCGGTGGACAGCCGCTCGTCCCAGAACGCGAGGGCGATGTCGCGGATGCCCAGCAGGTTGCGGGCGAACTGCCGCGTCGACTGGCAGCGCGGCCCTTCAGTCCCGTCCATGTTGACCGGCAATCCCACCACCAGCCCGGCCACCTGCCGCCCGTCCACGACGGCCAGCAGTCTGGTCGCGTCGGCGGTGAACCTGGTGCGCTGGATGGTCTCGATCGGGCTCGCCACCATCAGCGCCCCGTCGCTGACGGCCAGGCCGATGGTCTTGCTGCCGAGGTCGAGGCCGAGCAGCCGGCCACCGCGCGGGAGTGCTGCCTTGAGTTCCGTGAGGGTCATCTCAGGCATGGGCCGACTGCTCCACTCCCGCCCACTTGAGCGCCCTGGCTTCCTCGCGCGCCACCCATTCCCACTTCTCCAGATTGTAGGCCGAGGAATCGTTGGGATGGAGTGCCGCCGCGCGGCGTTTTTCGGCTTCATAGGCGCGGGCCGCGTCGGGATTCGCCCGCAGATAGTTCCTGAATGCGATATGCCGGGTGATTTGCGGTGATCCTTGCTGGAAGAAATGCAGATGGGCGATCCGCTTGCCCTCTTTGCTCAGGATGCAGAACCGCCGTCCCTCGATGCCGTACTCACCGAACCATTCATAGCCCAGCGCCTCGACCTTCGGCCGCTGCCAGTCCAGGTCGTCGAGGCTTGCCACCACCGGGATCATGTCGACGATCGGCTTGGCGGCCAGGCCGGGCACGGACGTCGAGCCTACATGCTCGGTCCGCAGCAGGTTGGTTCCGAGCGTGCCCGCCAGCCGTGCGGCCTCCAGCTCGGCAAAACGCGGCCACTCGGCGTCATGGAGCACGATTTGAACATCATGGGGGACCGGTTCGCGCATGCGGCGACATACTCTCAGTTGTCATCCCGAAAGCCGGGACCCAGTGATGCCGGTCTCCAACTTCGCCTTGTCCCTGAGCTTGTCGAAGGGCCTGCGAGAGCGCTCGCGCAGGCCCTTCGACAAGCTCAGGGACACGGATAGGATTTGTCCTCGCGCCCTCTGGGTCCCGACTTTCGCCGGGATGACAATCATGGAGGGACGTCACGCACCACGCAACCTTGCCGCGCCGCCCCATCCGGGCTAATTTCCGCGCCTTCGGAACAGGGGGCGGCTACCGCCTCGGGACAATTTGGGACATCCATGTCGGTTGATACGAAAACGGTCGCACGCATCGCCCATCTGGCGCGCCTCAAGGTGCCGGAAGACAGGCTCGAGCCCCTCGCGGGCGAGCTGAACCAGTTGCTGTCGTGGGTCGAGCAATTGTCCGAGGTCAACACCGACAACGTGCCGCCGCTGACCAGCGTGGTCCATGCCCGTCTGCCCAGGCGTGACGACGTCGTCACCGACGGCGACCGGCAGGGCGACGTTCTGGCCAATGCTCCGGATGCCCAGAACGGCTTCTTCGCCGTGCCGAAAGTGATCGAATGATGAGCGAGCTTACCGATCTGACCATTGCCGGCGCGCTCGCCGGCCTCGCCAAGGGCGAGTTCACCTCCCGCGAGCTGACCCAGGCCTATATCGTCGAGGTCGAGAACGGCCGCGCGCTCAACGCCTTCACCACCGAGACGCCGGACAAGGCGCTTGAGATGGCCGGCGCCGCCGACGCGGCGCGCCGCTCGGGCGACGCCGGGCCGCTGAACGGCATCCCGCTCGCCATCAAGGACCTGTTCTGCACCAAGGGGGTGCTGACCACGGCGTCGAGCCACATCCTGCACGGCTTCAAGCCGCCCTATGAATCCAGCGTCACGTCCAATCTGTGGCGCGACGGCGCGGTGATGCTCGGGAAGGTCAGCCTCGACGAGTTCGCCATGGGCTCGTCCAACGAGACCAGCTTCTACGGTCCGGTCGAGAACCCGTGGCGCACCACCGACGGCAAGGCCCGCGTGCCGGGCGGCTCGTCGGGTGGCTCGGCCGCCGCGGTTGCCGCGCACATGGCCGCCGCCGCCACCGGCACCGACACCGGCGGCTCGATCCGCCAGCCCGCCAGCTTCTGCGGCCTCGCGGGCATCAAGCCGACCTATGGCCGCTGCTCGCGCTGGGGCATCATCGCCTTCGCCTCGTCGCTCGACCAGGCCGGGCCGATCACCCGCAATGTGGAAGACGCCGCGATCATGCTCGGCTCCATGGCCGGCTATGACCCGAAAGACTCGACCTCGATCAACACGCCCTTGCCCGACTACCGCAAGGCGCTGACCGGCGACATCCGCGGCATGAAGATCGGCATCCCGAGGGAATACCGTATGGACGGCACCCCGCCGGAAGTGCTGGCGCTGTGGGATCGCGGCATCCAGTGGATGCGGGACGCGGGCGCCCAGATCATCGACATCTCGCTGCCCCACACCAAATACGCGCTGGCGACCTACTATATCGTCGCTCCCGCCGAGGCCAGCTCCAACCTGGCCCGCTACGACGGCGTGCGCTACGGCCTGCGCGAGCAGGGCAACAATCTGATCGAGATGTACGAGAACACCCGCGGCGCCGGCTTCGGCGAGGAGGTGCAGCGCCGCATCCTGATCGGCACCTATGTGCTGTCGGCCGGCTACTACGACGCCTATTACCTGAAGGCGCAGAAGGTCCGCACCCTGATCGCCCAGGATTTCGAGCAGGTGTTCGGCCGGGTCGACGCGATCCTGACGCCGACCGCGCCATGCTCGGCGTTCTCCCCTGGAGAGAAGTCGGCCGATCCCATCTCCATGTATCTCAACGACGTGTTCACCGTGCCCGCCTCGCTGGCCGGAATCCCCGGCATGTCGGTGCCTGCCGGCGTCTGCGGCGCGGGCCTGCCGCTCGGCCTGCAGATCCTCGGCCGGCCGTTCGAGGAGGAGACCGTGCTGAAGGTCGGCCACGTCATCGAGCAGGCGGCCGCGTTCAGCGCCCGGCCCAAAATCTGGTGGAAGGAGGCCGCGTGATGTCCAAGCTGATCTCCGGCGCCACCGGCGAGTGGGAA
>JBKJNE010000546.1:0-8533 GCA_046596015.1 Alphaproteobacteria bacterium | reverse complement strand
GGTGCGACGTCAGCACCCGGCGCGGCCGCGGCTGGGTCATCGGCGAAGACGTCGTTGCCGAACGCTCGGGCCGCCGCGTCGCCTACGGCATGCCCTGGGGCGTTCCGAACGTGACGTTCAGCGTCGGCACCTACTGGGACAACCACTATCGTAGCCGCGGTTTCTACCGCGATCGCAACAACTGGGATAGCCGGTGGAACGACTACGGTCCGAGGCGGAACTGGTGGAGCGACCATGACGGCCGCGACCGGGACGGCGATGGCCGTGACCGCGACCGCCCGCCGCCGCGCCCGTAACGCGTCGGAAACTGCCTGACATCGAGAGGCCCTGGCTCGCGCCAGGGCCTCTTTTGTTGGCGCTCGCCTCAAGCGGGGCCTGCTGTGCTATACAGCCGCCATGAATGCCGATCCCGACGACCGTTTGCCGCGCGGCCAGCGCCATCACTGGAAGACCGTGAAGACCCTGCTGCCCTATCTCTGGCCGGCGGGCGAGCCGGACATGAAGACCCGGGTGGTGATCGCGCTAGTGCTGCTGGCCGCCTCGAAGGGTCTGACCGTCGCCATTCCGCTGGTTTACAAGGAGGTGGTTGCCAGCCTGACGCAACAGGGCGGAATCGTCGGGTCTCCCGCCTTCGCCATTCCCGTCTTCCTCATCCTTGGCTACGGCATCGCCAGGATGCTGGCGCCGTCGCTGGGCGAACTGCGCGACATGATCTTCGCCAAGGTCGGCCAGCAGGCGTTGCGCCGCGTCGCGCTCAGGGTGTTCCGCCACATCCATGCGCTGTCGCTGCGCTTCCACCTGGACCGGCGCACCGGCGGCCTCAGCCGGGTCATCGAGCGCGGCACCCAGGGCATCGACTTCGCCCTGCGCTTCATGATCTTCAACATCATCCCGACCATCCTGGAGATCGGCTTCGTCGCCGCCATGATGTGGGGCGTGCTGGACTGGCGCTATGCGGCGGCGACCGTGGGCTCGATCGTCCTTTACGTGATCTTCACCTTCGGCATCACCGAGAAGCGGCTCAAGCTCCGGCGTGAGATGAACCGGCAGGACACCGAGGCCAACACCAAGGCCATCGACAGCCTGCTGAACTACGAGACGGTGAAGTATTTCAACAACGAAGAGCACGAGGCCCGGCGCTTCGACAAGGCCATGCAGCGCTACGAGCGGGCCGCCGTGCTGAACCAGAGCAGCCTGTCGCTGCTCAACACCGGCCAGGTCACGATCATCTCCGCCGGCCTGGCGATCGTGATGCTGATGTCGGCCTGGGACATGGCGTCGGGACGCCACGGCATCGACGATTTCGTGTTCGTCAACATGCTGCTGGTGCAGCTGTTCCTGCCGCTCAACTTCCTCGGCTTCGTCTACCGCGAGATGCGCCAGTCGCTGATCGACATGGAGGCCATGTTCGACCTGCTGGGCCAACCGCGCGAGATCGAGGACAAGCCGGGCGCCACGGCGCTTGCCACCGCCGGCGGCGAGATCGCGTTCGACAACGTGTCCTTCCACTACAAGCCCGACCGGCAGATCCTGTTCGATGTCAGCTTCACCGTGCCCGCCGGGCATACGGTCGCCATCGTCGGCCACAGCGGCGCGGGCAAGTCGACGATCTCGCGGCTGCTCTACCGGTTCTACGATGTCACCGGCGGCGCCATCCGCATCGACGGCCAGAACATCGCCGACGTCACCCAGACCAGCCTGCGCGGCGCCATCGGCATCGTTCCGCAGGACACGGTCCTGTTCAACGACACCATCGGCTACAACATCGGCTATGGCCGGCCCGAGGCGCCGTTCGAGGCGGTGCGCGAGGCGGCGCGGATGGCGGCCATCGATGATTTCATCACCTCGCTGCCCATGGGATACGAGACCAATGTGGGCGAGCGCGGGCTGAAGGTGTCGGGCGGCGAGAAGCAGCGCATCGCCATCGCCCGCACCATCATGAAGAACCCGCCGATCCTGATCCTCGACGAGGCGACGTCCGCGCTCGACACCAACACCGAGAAGGAAATCCAGGAGGCTCTGAAGAGCGTGTCGCGCGACCGCACCACGCTGGTGATCGCCCACCGCCTGTCGACCGTGGTCGACGCCGACGAGATCATCGTGCTGGAACACGGCCGGATCGCCGAGCGTGGAACGCATGGGGCGCTTCTCGCGTTGCCGGGCGGACTTTACGCGATCATGTGGCAGCGCCAGCAGGAAGCCGTCGCGGCGGCCGAGAAGCTGGAAACGCTGGCAGCCGACTACTAATTGCCGGACAATGATGAAAACGAGCGAGGCGATGGAAAACCACAACATCCTGGACAGCATCAAGTCCGTGTTCGTCCCGATCCATCGGGAGGGATACCCGTACATCGCCATCTTCGCAGTGGTGACCTTGTTGCTGATGTGGGCCTGGGCGCCGATCGGCCTGATCGCCTTCGTGCTGACCGTGTGGTGCGTCTATTTCTTCCGTGATCCGGACCGGACGACTCCGGTGCGCGAGGGCCTGGTGATCAGTCCCGCCGACGGCCTCGTCGTGTCGATCCGGCCGGCGCCGCCGCCGCCGGAGCTGGAGATGGGCGCCGAACCGCGCATGCGGATCGCCATTTTCATGAACGTGTTCGACTGCCACGTGAACCGGTCGCCCTGCGAGGGAACGATCACCAGGAAGGTCTACAGCCCCGGCCTGTTCCTCAACGCCACCTTGGACAAGGCCAGCGAGGACAACGAACGCATGGCGCTGCGCATGACCACGGTGACCGGCAAGGATGTGGCGTTCGTGCAGATCGCCGGGCTGGTGGCGCGGCGCATCGTCTGCAAGGTCGCGCCCGGCGACTTGTTGAAGACCGGCGAACGCATCGGCATCATCCGCTTCGGCAGCCGGGTGGACGTCTATCTGGACACCGGCATGTCGCCCATGGTCGTGGTCGGCCAGAAGGCCGTAGCCGGCGAAACCATCCTGGCCGACGAGAAGGCGGTCGATCCACCACAGCTTGGCGAGGTCCGTTGACCATGAAGGCTCCGCTCCATCGGCGATTGCCGCCGGTCGTGCCCGTGAGGGCGCTGGCGCCCACCGTGCTGACCGTGCTGGCGCTCTGTTCGGGCGTCAGCTCGATCCGCTTCGCCTTCCAGGAGCGCTGGGAGGCGGCGGTGATCGCGATCCTGCTCGCCAGCCTGTTCGACCTGCTGGATGGCAGGGTGGCGCGGATGATCAAGGGCACCTCGAAGTTCGGCGCCGAGCTGGATTCGCTCTCGGACGTGATCTGCTTCGGCGTCGCGCCCGCGATCATCCTGTATTTCTGGACCCTGCAAGACGTGCCGCGCTTCGGCTGGGCGGTGGCGCTGCTGTATTGCGTGTGCTGCGCCCTGCGGCTGGCGCGCTTCAACATCATGGACCAGAGCGCCGCCGAGGACGGCACGGTGCACCGCCACTTCATGGGCATGCCGGCCCCCGCGGCGGCGGGCCTCGCGCTGGTGCCGTTCGCGATCTCCTTCCATACCGAGTCGGATTTCTTCCGCGAGCCCGAGGCGTGCGCGGTCTACATGGCCGTGCTCGCCCTGATGATGGTCAGCCGGGTGCCGACGCTGTCGACCAAGCACATCCGGATCAACCGCCATCTGGTGCTGCCGCTGCTGGTCGGAGCCGTGATCCTCGCGGCGCTCCTGGCGTCGTCGTTCTGGGCGACCTATGTGGGTCTCGCGGCGATCTACGCCCTCCTGCTGCCGGTGGTCGCGCTTCAGGCGATGCGCGCGCCTCGCGAGGAGCCGCCGGAGGAACCGGCCGGCCCGCTTGAATAACCGCCGATCCGATGGTCCCATGCGCGCAGGGCTGAGCCGGACCTGGGAGGTGATGACCCTGCCGGCGCCCGCGCGGCGGTTACAACGCACGGACCGGCGTGGGCTGCCCGGGCAGGATCCAGACGCCGAACCGGCGGTCAACGCCATGCTGGCCTGGCTGGGGCGGGCGCAGGACTGCTCCGCGTCGGGCGACGGCGGCTTCGCCGACCATTTCGACCTGATCCGGGGATGGGGTGCATCCTGTCCCGGCACCACCGGCCTCGCCGCACGCACCTTGTTGCGCGCGGCGGACCGCTGGGGCGACCAGTCGTTGCGGCAGCGCGCCGCCCGGAGCCTCGAATGGCTATGCGGCGCCCAGCGCGCCGATGGTGGCTTTACGGAGGCAGGCGGCGGCCAATCGGCGCCTTTCGCCACCGGCCAGGCATTGCTGGGGCTGATCGCCGGGAGCGACGCGGTCGCCGGGGCCGGCGACGCCGCGTCACGGGCCGCCCGCTGGCTCGTCGCGGCGCAGAACGCCGACGGGAGCTGGGCCGGCGAGCGCGCCCACGATACCCAGATCGCCTGGGCGCTGCTGGAGGCCGACGCGCTGGGGCCGGGGCAGGGTTTCGCCGAGGCGGCGCAGGCGAATTTGGGCTGGGCGCTATCCCAGCAGCGGCGCAACGGCTGGCTGGCCAATTGCTGCACGGACGACGCGGCGAGGCCGCTCACGGTGACGATCGGCACGGCGATCCGGGGTTTCCTCGAGGCGCATCGTCTTGGCCATGTGCTGCGCCACCTGGACGCGGCGGTCATGGCCGGCTGGGCGCTGGTCGCCGTGCAGCGGCGCGACGACGGCTCGCTGCCCGGCAGGCTGACCGAGAAGTGGGAATCGGCGGCGCGCTGGAGCGGGCTGTCGGGCGACGCCCAGGCCGCCATGTGCTGGATGCTGCTGTTCGAGGCGACCAGCGACCAGGCGTTCCTGTCGGCGGCGAAGGCGGCCAACCGCTTCATCCGCCGCACCCTGCCGGTCACCGCCGACGCCGACCAGGCCGGCGGCGTGCGCGGCTCGTTCCCGATCGACGGCGACTATGGCCGCTTCCGCTATGTGACCCAGGCGGCGGCCTACGCCATCGACGCCAACATGATGGAACTGGCGCTCGATAACCCGGCCTAGCCGAACAGATCCCAGTACATCCGCGCCGAGGTCAGCGCGAGGAAGACCGCGAAGGCCCAGCGCAGCGGCCGCGGCTTCAGCCAGTGGGCGAGCGCCACGCCCCACGGCACCGAAACCAGTGTCGCCGGCACCAGCACCGCGAAGCCCAGGAGGCTCACATAGCCCAGATACCAGGGCAGCGGCAGCAGCGGGTTGCCCCAGCCGGCGATGACGAAGCCGATGGTGCCGGGGATCGAGATGATCAACCCGAAACCCGACGCCGTGGCGACAGCCCGGTGGATCGGTACGCCGAGCATGGACAGGGTCGGCACCGCCAGCGTCCCGCCGCCGATGCCCATCATGGCGGAGAACGCGCCGATGCCGACGGGCGGCAGCGCGCCCAGGAAGCCGCCCGGCACCGTCTCGCGCAGCTTCCAGTCGTGACGCACGACCGTCATCTGCACCGCGACGACCAGCGCCACGGTGGCGAATACCAGGGTCAGCTCTCGGCCCTTGGCGAATACCGCGAGACCGGTGCCGATCAGCACGCCGACTGCGAGCGGTACCGCCCATTGCCGCATCAACAGCATGTCGACAGCGCCGCGCCTGTGATGGCCGCGCACCGACCGGATAGACGTAGGGATGATGGTGGCGAGCGAGGTGCCCACCGCCAGGTGCATGCGGATCGACGGATCGATGTCGAGGTAGGAGAACAGGTGGTAGAGCGCGGGCACGATGACGATGCCGCCGCCCACGCCCAGCAGCCCCGAGATCACGCCGCTGAACAGGCCGACGCCGATCAGCAGGACGCCAAGCAGGATCATGTCGGGTTGTGCGGGCATGGCCGTGTGTTCCGGTCAGGTTGAGCGTCGCTTGTACCCGGCTGCCATGCCCGCGCGGCGCTGCAGTTTTTTCAGGTGCCGGTGAAGCGGGGCGCGCGTTTCTCGAGGAACGACCGCACGCCTTCATGATGGTCGTTGGACCCGAAGCAGTCCTTCAGCGCCACCGTGTGCGCCGCCATGTGGTCGGCCGCCGACTTCTCCAGGCCCTCATAGACCAGCGCCTTGATGCGGGTGAGGGCGAAGGGCGAGCCCTTCAAATACTTCTCGGCCTCGGCATAGGCCGCTTCCAGCAGGTTCTCCGGCTCCACCAGCTGCGAGACATAGCCGATGGCATAGGCTTCCTCGGCCGACAGGAAGTCGCCCGAATAGAGCAGTTGCAGCGCCTTTTGCGGGCCGAGCAGGCGCGGCAGCAGCCAGGTGCCGGCGCCGGTGTCGGGCACCAGCCCGCGATGGACGAAGTTCCAGGCGAAGCGGGCGCGCGAGGTGGCGATGCGCACGTCGCACTGGCTGGTGTATTCGGCGCCCATGCCGACGGCCGGGCCGTCGATGGCGCCGATCACCGGCTTGGGGCATTTCAGCAGCGGCCACCATTTGCCGCTCTCCTGCGCCGTGCCGCGCAGGCCGCGGTCCTTGCCGGGCACCGAATCCAGGTCCGACAGGTCGGTGCCGGCGCAGAACGAGCCCTGGTCGCCGCCGGTCACGACCAGCACCTTTACCGATGGGTCCTCGCCGAGCTCCCCCACCCTGGTGATGAAGGCGTTCAGCATGGCGAACGACATGGCGTTGCGCCGGTCGTTGCGGTCGATCAGCAGCGTGGCGATGCCGCGCTCGTCGATGCTGGTCTTGATGAACTCGCTCATATGAAAGCTCTCCAACCCCAAACTATCACTGTCATCCCGGCGAAGGCCGGAACCCAGTCTTGCAGCGCCCGCGTTCTACGATCACTGGGCCCCGGCCTTCGCCGGGATGACAGAACCAGGAGTAGCGCACGGGCCTTACTTCCCCTTCGGCTTGCGCATCTTGTCGCGGTGATAGAGCGGATCGGCGGGCTTGCGCGCGCCGAGGATCATCTTGCTGTCCTTGAAGAAGGCGTCGGCCGCCTCGTCCTTGCGGACCCAGTCCACCAGCTCGCTGCGGTAGGCGATCTTCCACACCCCGAAACGGCATTCGTAGCGGTCCACATACCGCCCGCTGACGAAAAAGTCGTATTCCTTGCCGTCCTCGACGATGCGGTGATGGGCCTGGTAATAGACCTCGCCGAACGCTTCCAGGCCCTCGACCTCGATCTCCACCTGGCCGATGAAGTGGTGGTTCGCCTTGTGCGGGCGCAGCGCGTTCTGAGCGAACGCCACGAAACCGTCCGGTCCGCCCTCGTAGATGCCATAGGACAGCCATGCGTCGTCGAAGAACACCGACCGGTGCAGCTTCGGGTCGAGCCGGTCCTGCGCCCGCATGTAGTTCTGGACAAGCTGCATGATCTCGTCGCGCGCGATGATCTCGTGCAGGCGCTTCTCCTCGGACCACTTCAGATACATGGCGATCGTCTCCCTCGCGTCGTTCCCGACGACACAATGGCGGGATCGGATGGTCGGGTCAAACGTCCGTTACCGATCGCGATGGTTGACCGGGACAGGCGCGGCCCGTAACCATGCGCATCCACGGCGGACCGGCTGAGAGGACACGGGAATGGCGGCAGGACAGGGCGAAACGGCCGGAGCGGCGAAGGGCGGCGTGGCGGCGCTGTGGGGCGACGCGCGGGCCGTCGGCGGCCTGCTGGTCTGCGCGCTGAGCTTCGTCGCCGGCTATTTCATCCGCTACCAGTTCGTCGAGCCCGAGGCCATGGGCGCCGCCTGCGAGCGCGGCGATCCCTGGTGGTGCCCGCTGCGCACCGGCTTTATAATGTTCACCGAATGGAACGGCTTCGGCTGGCTCTCGCTGCTGCTGGCCGTGCTGGCTGTCGCGGTGCTTGCCCGGGGCGGCGCCAAATCCGCGCGCTGGATCGCGACCATCGCGATGATTGCCGCGGGGCTGGGCATGATCCTCTACAACAACACCATGTCTGTGCCGGCGGCGATCCTGGCGCTGATCTGCCTGATCCGGGCGCGCTAGACTGTCCTGACGTCGCGACCGCGGAAGGCACGGCCGACGCGCACCGCCTCGCGCCAGGCGAAGCCCAGCCACGGCACCGACAGCACGACGCAGGTCGCCGCCCAGACGCAGGCTTCCACGTTTGTGAACTGGTCGATGGCGAACGGGCCGGCGATCAGGATCAGCGCCGCGATCCAGCCTTCCTCGGGCTGCGAGTCGTCGGAGCGCTCGCGCGTCGACGGCTGGAGATGCAGCAACAGGAACGCGGCGGCCGGCAGCCAGAATGCGAGCTGCAGGAAATCCCTGTGACGGCCGTCGATGGCCATGGAAACAGCGAGCACCGCGGCCGCCAGCATCACCGCCCAGTGATAGGCGCCGATGACCTGCGAGCCGTTGAAGCGGCGCGTGCGGACCGCTTCCAGCACGCCGTCGAAGCCGGCCGGCTTGGGCACGTTCCTGCCGCCCGCGACCGCGTAGATCAGCAGCGCGCCGCCGACCACGGCGATCAGCATCAGCAGGCCGATCCACGCCCAGCCCCACCAGTTGTTCAGCACGATCATGCCGAGCTGGGCGCCCAGCGCCCACCAGGTCGCGCCGACGGCGGGCGCGGCGACGCCGAGACCGAGCCACCGGACGGTGTTGATCGGCCTGCGCCACAGCAGCGCCCAGGCGAAGGCGAGCAGTGAGACGGCGG
>JBKJNE010000549.1:0-4482 GCA_046596015.1 Alphaproteobacteria bacterium | reverse complement strand
ACCCACGACCAGGAAGAGGCACTGGAACTGGCCGACCGCGTCGTGGTGATGAACAAGGGCGAGATCGAGCAGGCCGGCACGCCGGTCGAGGTCTATGACGACCCGGCGACCGCCTTCGTCAGCGAGTTCCTCGGCACGGTGAACACGTTCCAGACCACGCTGAACGACGGCATCGCCGAGGTGCTGGGCACCGAGTTCCCGGTGGCCGACGCCGATCCGGGCGAAGGTCCGCAGCGCCGCGACGGCCCGGCCATCGCCTATGTCCGTACCCACGAGATCGAGCTGCTGTCGCGCGAGCGCGGCGAGGGCATCCCCGCCATCGTCCGCGCCGTCTTCCCGTTCGGCGGCGCCATCCGCGTCGAGCTGGCGGTCGAGGGCTATGACATGCCGATCCAGGTGGAGGTGCCGCGCGCCTTCTTCGAGGCCGGCGAGGTCCAGGTCAATTCGGGCCTGTTCATCCGCGCCACCAACGCCCGCGTGTTCCCGCAATACAACTAGAGCGCTTTCAGCCAAGGCGGCATCGCCTTGGCGCCCGAAAGCCGCGGCGATAACTGCTGGAGTGGTGAAACCACGCCAGCCCGCCAGCCATAGCCTTCGCCGCGAACGCTGCTATCATCCGCCCTGAACAGGGAGGATCAGCATGTCACTGAAGGGACGGGTCGCCATCGTCACGGGCGGCAACCGGGGGATCGGCAAGGGGATCGCGCTGGGGCTGGCGCAGGACGGCGCCGATCTCGCCATCAACTACCGCGGCAACGAGGCCGAGGCGCGCAAGACGCTGGGCGAAGTGCGCGCGCTCGGCGTCCGGGCGGAAATCTACCAGGCCAGCGTCGACGACTATGCCGCCGTCAAGGACATGGTGGCCAATGTCGCCGCCGATTTCGGCCAGATCGACATCCTGGTCAACAACGCCGGCATCGCCAGCAAGGGCCGGTCGGTCGCCGACACCGATCCGGACGAGTTCGAGCGCGTCGTGCGCACCCACGCCTTCGGCACGTTCTACGCCACCCACGAGGTGATCCCGCATCTGCGCAAGCGGCCGCGCGGCGACATCATCATGGTGTCGTCGGCCGCCACGCGCCGCTGGATGGCGAACGGCGCGCCCTACAACGTCGGCAAGGCCAGCATCGAGGCCATCGCCTTCGGCGTCGCCAAGGAAGAGCGCGCCAACAACATCCGCGTCAACGTGGTCGCGCCCGGCGTGGTCGAGACCGACATGGGACGGCGGCTGCTGAAGGCCCGCGGCGTCAACGACCCGCGCGATGCCGACGCGACGGCTCCCTTTGGGCGCGTCTGCCAGCCCGAGGACTTATCCAATGTGGTGCGCTGGCTGGTGTCGGAGCAGAACAGCTACGTCACGGGCGAGCGGATTTACGTGGATGGGCTCGCGGGGGTTTAGCTCCCACCTATCCGTGGAGGCGTGGCTCTACCGCTTCAGCGCCTCTTCCACGAAATCCAGCCGGTCCTGGCCCCAGAACATCTCGCCGTCGACGAAGAATGTCGGGGCGCCGAACGCGCCGCGGTCGGCGGCTTCCTGGACGTTGGCCTTCAGCTTCTCCTTGATGTCCTCGCGGGCGATGCCGGCCTGGTAGGCGGCAACGTCGAGGCCGGCCTCTTCGAGCAGTTTCGGCCACACGTCGTCGGCGCCGATGTTGAGGCCTTTCACATGCATTGCCTCGAACATGGCCTTGGCGTAAGGCGGGAATTCGCCGCGCTCCTGCGCCACGAAGGCACCGCGCAGGGGCGGGACGATCTTCAACTCCATCATGTGCGGGTTGGGGTTGAGCGGCACGCCGTAGCGGCGGGCGAAGCGCTGCAGGTCCATGCCGGAATACTTGCCCTTGTTGGGCACGGTCATCGGCGGCCGGTTGCCGGTGAGCTGGAACAGGCCGAGCGTCAGCAGGGGCCGCCACACCACCTCGCAGCCGGTGCGCTCGACGATGCCGGGCATGCGGGTCCACGCCAGGTAGGTCGGCGGGCTCATGAAATCGAAGAAGAATTCCAACGTCTTACCCATCACCAGGGCTCCTTCCAGGGGCGCAGCTCGGTCTCGTGGGTCCAGGCGCTGCGGTGCTGTGAGTGGATGGCGTAGTAGGTGTCGGCGATGGCATCGGGCGCCAGCACGCCGTCGGCGGGACGCTCCTCGAACACCTTCGGCATCATCTTGCGGATCAGCGGCGTGTCGATGGGACCATCGATAACCACATGCGCCACATGGATATTTTTCGGAAACAGCTCGCGCGCCATGGACTGGGCGAGCGCCCGGAGCGCGTGCTTCGAGCCCGAGAACGCCGCCAGGTTGGCCTTGCCCCTGAGCGCCGAGGTCGCGCCGGTGAAGATGATGGTGCCCTTCTCGCGCGGCTCCATCACCTTCGCCACCTCGCGGCCCATCAGGAACGCGCCGAAGGCATTGACCCGCCACACCTTTTCGTAGTCGGCCGCCGAGTGTTGGGCGATCGGCGAATGGGTGCCGATGGCGGCATTGTAGACCGCCACCTCGATCGGGCCGACCTCGCGCTCGATATGCGCCACCATCTCGACCATCTGGCCTTCGTCGGTCGAATCGACGCCATATGCCTTGGCGGCGCCACCTTTCGCCTCGATTTCGCCGACAAGTTGCCGCAATTTCGCCTCATTTCGACGCGCCACACAGGCCGTATAGCCCGCCCGCGCGAAGCGTTTGGCGATGGCGCCGCCCGTCGCGACACCCGCGCCGACCACCAGCACGACCGGGCTCGTCATGACGGGATCCGATCGCCGTACAGCGCGAGCAGGCCGCGCGGATCGCAGTAGTCGACCCATTTGCGGATCTTGCCGCCCTTCAGGGTGAACACGCTGCACACCGGCAGCTTCAGCACTTCCTTGCCGTCCTTGTCGCGGTAGCTGTCGACATGCTCGACGAACACCAGGTCGTCGATGGCTTCCTGGGTGCCGAGCTTGGGGACGATCTTGACCACCGGCGCGTTGCCGCCGATGTCGCTGAACAGGATCTCCTTGACCTGTGCCTTGGTCATGGTCGGAAAGCCGGTCAGGCTGTAGCTGCCTTCCTCCGACAGATAGAGGTCGTAGCCGTCCCAGACATGCTGGCGGGTGCCGCCCTCGAACGCCTTGTACAGCGCGATGATGATGCGAAGGTTGGTGAGGGCTTTGGGATCCCTGGGTGGCATGGGTCTCTCCTGCTGGCTTGCCGGCGGGAGCCGTCGTGGCTCTCCCCTTCCCGTCCGGCGCATGAGCGGGCATGATAGGAACTGTCTGGAGTGCAAGTCCAGCGGGGCCGACGGAGGAAATGACGAATGTCGCGATTGGCCATCTGCTGCGCGCTGGCCATGTTGCTGCCCGCGACGGCGTGGGCGGGCAGCTACCGCGCCGGCCCGCTGGGCGCCTGGGACCAGAACGGCGAGTTCTCCTGCGAGGGCGGCGACGTGCTGCTGTTCCCCGGCGGCGAGTTCGCCGTGGTGCCGCACCAGGACGACGACCAGACCTTCGCCCTGATCGACAGCCGCACTGGGCGCTCCAAGGTCGGCGGCAACGCGGTCGGCGCCGACCTGGAGACGCTGAAAAGCGATCCCGCCATCTGCGCCGGCCCCATCGACTGCGAGGACTGGGACGCGGTCGGCACGGCCATCCAGCAGTGCTGGCAGGACGACGGGCCGATCAACCAGTAAGCGCGGGATGGCGTGCGCCACTCGATGCTTGACTTGCCGGCGGCTGGCGCTATGGTCGCGGCCTTCAAATCGATGCGCGCCGCGCAACCAGGAGTCGTTACCATGGCCAAGCCGACCACCATCAAGATCCGGCTGGAGAGCACCGCGGACACCGGCTACTTCTACGTCACCAAGAAGAATCCTCGGACCATGACCGAGAAGATGAAGGTGAAGAAGTATGACCCGGTCGTGCGCAAGCATGTCGAGTTCAAGGAAGGCAAGATCAGGTAGTCTTGCCTGCCGCGCCCGCCGGGGCGTGAACCCGGCTATTTTCCATCCATGAACACCGACCGCGCCGAAACCATCGCGTTGCAGGCCCTCGCCTTCATGGCGGGCGACGAGCAGGCGCTGGACGGCTTCGTGCACTCGACCGGCCTCGGCATCGGCGAATTGCGCGCGGCGGCGTCCAATCCCGAGATCCTGGCCGGCGTGCTGGACTACGTGCTGCAGGACGAGGCCATGCTGCTGGCGTTCTGCGCGGCGGCGGAAATCCGCCCCGACGAGCCGGCCCGCGCCCGCGCCTACTTGCCGGGCGGCGACGTTCCCCACTATACCTGACGGCATGACCGTTCATCCCGATGTGCTCGAACAGGCCGACCGGATCGCCATCGATCCGCGCCGGCCGCTGATCCTTTCCGACGCCGACGAGGTGATCGTGCAGTTCGCCAGCGTGCTGGAGGAATTCCTGCACGAGAACGCGCTGTACCTGGACCTGGCCAGCTTCGCCCTGACCGGCAACATCCGGCGCAGGTCCGACGACGTGGCGATCGCCGCCGAG
>JBKJNE010000439.1:0-6032 GCA_046596015.1 Alphaproteobacteria bacterium | reverse complement strand
CTAATCGGCTCTTGCTCTACCCGCCTATTTCGCCGTCTTCGGCGCTTTGCCGACCGGCTTTATACGCACGCGCCAGCCGCTGCCCTCGGGCTTTTCGTTATCGAATTGTCCCGTTGACCTGATCAGGTCGCTGAGCTTTCTGAAGCCGTAGGTCCGCTCGTCGAAGTCCGGATGGATGCTGCGGATCACGCTGCCGAGCTGGCCCA
This sequence comes from Alphaproteobacteria bacterium, assembly GCA_046596015.1. GTDB lineage: Bacteria > Pseudomonadota > Alphaproteobacteria > SMXS01 > SMXS01 > RI-34. Next base: position 5,826 of record JBKJNE010000439.1, on the reverse strand, counting down.
TATTCACCCAGCCGTCTTCGCTTTCGATCTGCGAGACCACGTTCCTCAGCAGCGCGTTTGCCTTCGCCTTGGGTTGCAGCGCGGCAGGAGCGGGCGGCTCGGTCTGGCCGGCCGGCGCCGGCACGCTGACCAGGTTTTCCGTGTAGATGAATCGGTGACATGCCTGGCGCAGGGCTTCCGGCGTCTTCTGTTCGCCGAACCCGAAGACCTGCAGGCCGTGCTCGCGGATGCGCTTGGCCAGCCCGGTGAAATCGCTGTCCGACGAGACGAGGCAGAATCCGCCGACCCTTCCACCATGGAGCAGGTCCATGGCGTCGATCACCAGTTCCATGTCGGTGGAGTTCTTGCCGGTCGTATAAGCGAAGCTCTGGCGCACATTGATCGCATGCCGTGCGAGCACTTCGGTCCATCCGCTCAGGTTGGGCTTGGAAAAGTCCCCGTAGATTCGCCGCACATTGGCGTCGCCGATCTTGGCGATCTCGTCAAACAGGCCGCCGGCGATCTTGGGCGACGCGTTTTCCGCGTCGATCAGCACGGCGAGGCTCAGACGCTCGGGACTTGATTCCGGCATGATCGGGCTTCCAGTCACCGGTTATGACGTATTCCGGCCCATGTTGCCGGAGGCAGGGTCCAACGCCAACGGGAATGACGATCCGGTAGCGGCACATTCGGCGTTTTTCGTTCGGTCGCCAAGATAGGCCTGCACGCCCCGCGCGGCCGCGACGCCGGTGGCGAAGCTGGCCTGCAGCAGGTAGCCGCCGGTCGGCGCCTCCCAGTCCAGCATCTCGCCCGCGGCGAACACGCCGGGCAGAGCGCGGATCATCATGTGGTCGTCCACCGCATCGAGGCTTATGCCGCCGGCCGTGGAAATCGCCCGGTCGATGGGCTGGGTCGCGGTCACGGTGACCGGGACGCTTTTGATCAGCGCCGCGAGCGCGCCGCCGCTGGGCAGATCGCCCGCTTCGCGCAGCAGGTTGACCGCGACCGGCGGCAGATGCGCGGCCTTGCGCAGGAAAGTCGCCAGCGATTGGCCTTTCGCCGGGCGGCTCAGCTTGTCCGTCAGCTTGGAGCGTGTCATCTCCGGTCGCAGGTCGATTTCCAGCAACGCCGACCCGTCCCGCGCGATGGCATCCCGCAGCGCCGCGCTCAGCGCGTACACCGCGCCGCCCTCGATGCCGTAATGCGTAACGACGGCATCGCCGCGCGCGGACTGGCCCTCGAAACGCAGGGCGATCCCCTTTAGCGGGGTGCCGCCGAAGCGGGCGCGGAACAGCGGGCTCCAGTCGGCGACGAAACCGCAGTTGGACGGCTGGAACGGCGCGATGCCGACGCCGTGCGCCGCCAGAGGCTCTGACCAGCGTCCGTCCGATCCCAGCTTGCCCCAGCTCGCGCCGCCCAGCGCCAGCACGGTCGCGTCCGGTTTTACCGTCACTGGACCGCCGGGACCGCGGAAGGCGAGGGCGCCCTTATCGTCCCATCCCAGCCAGTCGTGCCGCGTCCGCAGCTCGACACCCTGGCCGCCCAGCCGCCGCAGCCATGCCCGCAGCAGCGGCGACGCCTTCATGGCCCTCGGGAATATCCGGCCGCTCGAGCCGGTAAAGGTCTGCTCGCCCAGCCCCTCGGCCCAGGCGACCAGCGCCGCCGGCGGAAACGCCTCGAGGATCGGCCGCAGCCGCTCCGATGCCGCGCCGTACCGGGCGACGAAAATCTCGACCCGCTCCGAATGGGTCAGGTTCAGGCCGCCGCGCCCGGCCATCAGCAGCTTGCGGCCAGGCGACGGCATCCGGTCGTAGACCGTGACCGCCATGCCCGCCGCGCTCAGGATTTCGGCCGCCATCAGGCCCGCCGGACCCGCGCCGATCACCGCGACCCGATGCTGTCGTTCATTGTTCACTGGACATGCTCCTGCCGCGCCATGCGGTATCACCGCTGGAGCCGCCGCGCCATCCTCTTGCTCGACAAGCAGTCCACGACGGTCGAGGATGTGGGCCGGGGCAGCGTTGATCTTCGCGGTCTTCCCGTCTAACGCGCTGACCGGCCAGCCGCCCGTCGTCAGCTTGGTTCATGGAACAGGAGACAGCGTGCAGGCATCCGGCACCGCGCCGCTCTGGCAGCCCTCGGCCGAACGCATGGCGGGCAGCAACATCGTCGCGTTCATGCGCGGGGCGGAAAGGCGCTGGTCGGTGAGCCTGCCGGACTACAACGCGCTGTGGCGCTGGTCCGTGGACAGTCCCGAGCAGTTCTGGACGCTGGTGTGGGACTTCTGCGGCATCATCGCCGAGACCCGCGGCGACCGCGTCATCGCCGATGGCGAGGCGATGCCGGGCGCGCGGTTCTTTCCCGACGCCAGGCTCAGCTTCGCCCAGAACCTGATGCGAAGGCGCGACAACACCCCGGCGCTGATCTTCAAGGGCGAGGACCGGGTCAAGCGCCGGGTGTCCTGGGCCGAGCTGCATGACGAGGTGTCATGCATGGCGCAGGCCATGCGGGCCATGGGCATCGTCGAGGGTGACCGGGTCGCCGCCTACATGCCCAACATGCCGGAGACGGTCATCGCCATGTTGGCCGCCAACAGCATCGGCGCCATCTTCTCGTCGGCGTCGCCGGACTTCGGCGTGCAGGGCGTGGTCGACCGCTTCGGCCAGATCGAGCCCAGGCTGCTGCTGCTGGCCGACGGCTACTACTATGGCGGCAAGACCATCTTCTGCCTCGACAAGCTGCCCGAGATTCTCTCCCGCATGCCCAGCGTCGAGAAGGCGGTCGTCGTCCCCTATATCGACGCCACCATGCTGCCGATCGAGCAGGCCGTGCACCTGGAGATGTTCCTGTCGCCGTTCAAGCCGGGGAAGATCGCGTTCGCCCAGCTTCCGTTCAACCATCCGCTCTACATCATGTTCTCATCGGGCACGACCGGCGTGCCCAAATGCATCGTCCACGGGCAGGGCGGCACCCTGCTGCAACAGATCAAGGAGCACCGCCTCAACGGCGACATGCGGGCGGGCGACCGGGCGTTCTGGTTCACGACCTGCGGCTGGATGATGTGGAACTGGCTGGTCTCGGCGATGGCGTGCGAGGCGACGCTGCTGCTGTATGACGGCTCACCCTTCCATCCGGACGGCAACGTCATCTTCGACTTCGCCGACGAGGCCGGCATGACGCTGTTCGGCACCTCGGCCAAGTTCATCGACGCCTGCCACAAGGCGGGCATCGAGCCGGCGAAAACCCACAGCCTCAAGACCGTCCGCATGCTCGGCTCGACCGGCTCGCCGCTTGTCGCGGAGAGCTTCGATTACGTCTACGAGAAGATCAAACCGGACGTGCATCTCGCCTCGATCTCGGGCGGCACCGACCTGTTGAGCTGCTTCGTGCTGTGCAGCCCAATCCTGCCGGTTTGGCGCGGTGAGATTCAGGCGCCCGGCCTCGGCATGGCGGTGGCCATCCTGGACGAGACCGGCGTGCCCGTACCGGATGGCGAGAAGGGCGAACTCACCTGCCTCAAGCCATGGCCGTCCATGCCGCTCAGCTTCTGGAATGATCCGGGCGACACCAAGTACCTGGCGGCCTACTACGAGAAGTTCCCCGGCATCTGGTGCCACGGCGACTTCATCGCCCGCACGGACCATGGCGGCTACATCATCTACGGCCGCTCAGACGCCACCCTGAACGCCGGCGGCGTCCGCATCGGCACGGCGGAAATCTATCGCCAAGTGGAGCAGATCGACGGCATCGTCGAATCCCTGGTGATCGGGCAGGAGTGGGACAACGACACCCGCATCGTCCTGTTCGTCCGCCTGCGCGACGGCCTCGAGCTGGATGATGCTCTGGAAAAGCGCATCAGGACGCAGATCCGCTCCAGCACCACGCCGCGCCACGTTCCGTCGCGCATCCTCCAGGTGCGCGACATCCCGCGGACAAAAAGCGGCAAGATCGTCGAGCTGGCGGTGCGCGAGGTCGTCCATGGCCGGCCGGTGAAGAACCAGGAAGCGCTGGCCAATCCCGAGGCGCTGGAGGAGTTCCGCGACCGGCCCGAACTGGCGGGCTGACGGGACCATTTCGAGCGTGTACCGACCGGCGGCACGATGATAGCGTGCCGTCATGGACAGCAGCCTTCTCGTCAACTTCCGCAACACCTGCGGGCAGCACGCCGAACGCCCCGCGCTCATCGACGGGCAAGGCGTCCTCGCGTTCGGCGAATACGGCGCGCAGGTCTCTCGCCTCGCCGCCTGGCTGGAACGGCACGGACTGCGTCCGGGCGACGTCGTGGGCATTTCGATCGCCGACGAGCGCCGGCACATGCTGGCAAGCCTCGCGCTGCTGCGGCTGGGTTGTCCGCAAGTGAACATCGCCAGCCACGATCCGCCGTCGGCACAGCGGGCCCTCGTCGCCAGGTGCCGCATCGCGGCTATCCTGGCGGATGAAGGCGAGAGGTCGGACGCGGCCCCGCTGATCGCCCCGGACTTCGAGCAGGCGACATCGGCGCTTGCCGCCGGGGACGCCGCCGCGCCGGTTCCGGGCGACGAGGCCGTCGCGTCGCTGTTTACGGGATCGGGGACCACGGGCACCTTCAAGGTGATCCCGATCTCCCACCGGTCGACGATGCTGCAGGCACGGACCCGCTCGATGGTGTCGCAGACCGGCGTCGAATACGTCCCGTCGCCGGTGGAATTCCTCTATCCCAAGAAGCACCGGCTGCGTAGCGCGGTGACGGGCTATACGAGCCTTCTGCAGGCCGCCGACCATTCCGAGATCCCGGAGATCTGCCGCCGTTTCGGCGTCAACCTGCTGCGTCTTTCTCCTGCCCAGGCCCAGTCGCTGATCGAGGTGACCGACCGGGTGCCCGAGGGGATCGCGGTCTATGTGGGCGGCTCGCGCATTTCCGGCCCCATGCGTGCCGCCTTCCAGAACCGGCAGACCGAGTTGCTCTACGTCGAATACGGCGCCACCGAATGCGGCAACATCGCCGTCGCCGGACCTGACATGCACGCCCGCTACCCCGATGGCGTCGGGCGGCCGCTGCCCGGTGTCCAGCTGGAGATCGTCGACGACGCCGGCCGGCCTTTGCCGCCCGATGTCGAAGGCCTGATCCGCATCCGCACGCCCGGCATGGCCAGCTTCTATCTCGGCGATGAGGAACTGACCGCCAGGATGTTCCGCGACGGATGGTTCGTGGGCGGCGACCGCGGCGCGCTGACCGACGACGGCGTCCTGGTGTTCGGCGGCCGCGCCGACGACATGATGATCCTCAACTCCATCAACATCTTCCCGGCCGAGATCGAGAAGGTGGCTGAGCACTTCCCCGGCGTGATCGAGTGCGCCGCGTTTCCGATGCGCTCGCCGGTGCACGGCGACATTCCCATGCTGGCCGTGGTCGGCGCCGACGGCTGCGACCTCAGGGCTCTGATGTCGTACTGCCGCGAGCGGCTGGGCATCCGGGCGCCGAGGAAGGTGATCGGCTTGCCGGAGATTCCGCGCAACGCGCAGGGCAAGGTGGTGCGGCGCGAGTTGTCGGCCCGTGCATCGCAGGGAGAGTTCCAGTGACGTCGCCCGCGTACCTGGCCATGCGCGATCGGGTTCTGGCCGCCATCGCGGCCAATCCCGCGGTCGGTCCCGACTCGCCCGCCATGCTCGAGCGGATGAACGACCCGGCCCGGGACTGCGGTTTCGAGGAACTGGGGTTCGATTCGCTAGCGCGCATGGAGTTCTGCATTTTCCTCGAGACCGAGTTCGGCATCACCCTCGACCCCGAGCACACCCATGTCTTCCTGTGCGGCAACCCGTCGATGATCGGGCTTCCCGAAGCGGTCGACGGTGTCGAGGAGTACCCGG
>JBKJNE010000428.1:0-3634 GCA_046596015.1 Alphaproteobacteria bacterium | reverse complement strand
GCGCCGGCGACCGCCGACCTGATGGCCAGCATGGCGCACGGCATCGCCCGCGACCTGGCCACCACGGCGCTGCTCGCCACCGACAAGCCGGTGATGATCGCGCCTTCCATGAACGTGCAGATGTGGCTGCACCCGGCCACCCAGCGCAACCTGCGCACGCTCGAGGGCGACGGCATCCTGCGCGTCGGCCCGGGCAGCGGCGACCTGGCCTGCGGCGAGGTCGGCGATGGAAGGCTGGCCGAGGTGATGGACATCGTCGCCGCCATCGAGACGTTCTTTTCCGCGGCCGCCAGCCCCGGCGACCGCCCGCTGGCGGGACGGCGCGCGCTGGTGACGGCGGGTCCGACCCACGAGGCCATCGACCCGGTGCGCTACATCGCCAACCGCAGCTCGGGCAAGCAGGGCTACGCCATCGCCCAGGCGCTGGCGGCGCTGGGCGCCGACACCACGCTGGTTTCGGGACCGACTTCCCTGCCCGATCCGGATCATGTGTTCACCGTGCGGGTCGAATCGGCGCGCGAGATGCTGGCCGCGTGCGAGGCCGCGCTCCCCGCCGACGTGGCGGTGTGCGTTGCCGCCGTCGCGGACTGGCGCATGGCCGACGGCACAAGCCAGAAGATCAAGAAGAACAGCGGCGGCCCGCCGACGCTGACGCTGGTCGAGAACCCTGACATCCTGGCCGGCCTGTCGGCCCGCGCTAACGACCGGCCCCGCCTGGTCGTCGGCTTCGCCGCCGAGACCCAGAACGTGGTCGCCTACGCCCAGGCCAAACGGGCGAAGAAGAATTGCGACTGGATCGTCGCCAACGACGTGTCGCCCGCCACCGGCATCATGGGCGGCGACGACAACACGGTGCATCTGGTGACCGCCGGGTCCGTCGAGGACTGGCCGCCCGCCAGCAAGTCGGCGGTGGCCGAACGCCTGGCCCGCCGCATCGCCGACCATCTGAGGGAGCCAACCGCCTGATGCGCGTTTCCGTCTCGATCCGCCGCCTGCCGCACGCGGAAGGCCTCGCATTGCCGGCGTACCAGACCGGCCAGGCGGCGGGAGCCGACCTGACCGCCGCCGTGGGCGAGGACGTCACCCTCGCGCCGGGTGAACGCAGGCTGGTCCCGACAGGCATCGCCATCGGCCTGCCGGAAGGCTACGAGGCGCAGGTGCGGCCGCGCTCGGGCCTTGCCCTGAAGCAGGGCGTCACCGTGCTCAACACGCCCGGCACCATCGACGCCGACTACCGCGGCGAGATCGGCGTGATCCTGATCAACCTGGGCCACGAGCCGTTCACCGTCCGGCGCGGCGACCGGATTGCCCAGATGATCGTGGCGCCCGTGGTGCAGGCCGACTTCCGCGAGGCCGAGCTGACCGAGACGGCGCGCGGCGCCGGCGGCTTCGGATCGACCGGCAAGGGCTGAACCGTGCTGAAGCTCTCGCGAAAAACCCTCTATGCGCTCGAGGCGGTGGTCGACATCGCCTACAACGCCCGCGCCGAGCCGGTGCAATCCAAGGAAATAACAGCCCGCCAGGGTATCCCGCAGCGCTACCTGGAGCAGGTGATGCAGCAGCTGGTGCGGGCCGGCATCCTGAAGGGCGTGCGCGGCCCCCGCGGCGGCTATCTGCTGGCCCGCGAGCGCCGGCGCGTGTCGGTGGGCGAGATCGTAAGGGTCATCGCGGCCATGGAGGACGAGGGCGGCAACGGCTACGAGTCCGAGTCCGCCATGGGCCGGCGGATCATCGCCCCGTTGCTCGACTCCATCCAGCAGGACATGATGGAACGGCTCGATTCGGTGACCGTCGAGGATTTGTGCAGCGAAGCCGCGGGGACAGGCGTGCCGCGCGAGTCAAAGGACCGTCTCGACTTCACCATCTAGAGCGCTTTCAGCCAAGGCGGAATCGCCTTGGCGTCCGAAAGCCGCGGCGGCAAGATGCCGGAGCGGTTCAGCGTCGGCTGAAACCTCTCTGAATGCGCTTTCGCCGCCCGGAAGCCGAACCGAACCTGAATTCCGGAACACACAAGGAGCGCCACATGTCGATCAGCAAGACGGGGACCAAAGGCCGCGGCAAGGTCTACAACTCGATCACCGAAACCATCGGCGACACGCCGCTGGTGCGCATCGACCGGCTGGCCAAGGCCCACAACGTCAAGGCCAACCTGCTGTGCAAGCTGGAGTTCTTCAACCCGATCGCGTCGGTGAAGGACCGCATCGGCGTCGCCATGATCGAGGCCATGGAAGCGGCCGGCGTGCTGAAGCCGGGGACGGTCATCGTCGAGCCCACCTCCGGCAACACCGGCATCGCGCTCGCCTTTGTCTGCGCGGCCAAGGGCTACCGGCTGATCCTGGTGATGCCCGAGAGCATGTCCATCGAGCGGCGCAAGATGCTGCTGCTGCTGGGCGCCGAACTGGAGCTGACGCCTGCCGCCAAAGGCATGCGAGGCGCCATCCAGCGCGCCGAGGAGCTGAAGGAAACGTTCGAGAGCGCGGTGATCCCGCAGCAGTTCGACAACCCGGCCAACCCGGCTATCCACCGCATCACCACCGCCGAGGAAATCTGGAACGACACCGACGGCGGCGTCGACGCGGTGATCTCGGGCGTCGGCACGGGCGGCACCATCACCGGAGTCGGCGAGGTGCTGAAGGCGCGCAAGCCCAGCGTGCTGATGGTCGCGGTCGAGCCCGAGGACAGCCCGGTGCTGTCCGGCGGCCAGCCCGGCCCGCACAAGATCCAGGGCATCGGCGCCGGCTTCATCCCTTCGATCCTCAACACCGAAGTGATCGACGAGGTGCTGACCATCGGCAACGAGACCGCGTTCTCCTATGCCCGCGAACTGGCGAAGACCGAGGGCATCCCGGTCGGCATCTCGTCGGGCGCGGCCATCGCCGCCGCGGTCGAGATCGGCACGAGACCGGAGATGGCGGGCAAGAACATCGTCATCATCATCCCGTCCTTCGCCGAGCGCTACCTGTCGACCCAGCTGTTCGAAGGGCTCTGATGGACTTCAGCGACGACCAGATCGAGCGCTATGCCCGCCACATCATCCTGAAGGAGATCGGCGGCGCCGGGCAGCAGAAGCTGCTGGCCGCGAAGGTGCTGGTGGTCGGCGCGGGCGGTCTGGGTTCGCCGCTGCTGATGTATCTGGCGGCCGCCGGCGTCGGCACGCTGGGGATCGTCGACGACGACACCGTGTCGCTGTCCAACCTGCAGCGGCAGATCCTGCACCGGACCGACGACATCGGCCGGCCCAAGACGGCGAGCGCGGCCGAGACGCTGGGGGCGCTCAATCCGGACGTGAAGCTCGTCCTGCATGAGGCGCGGCTGACCGCGGCCAACGCGCTGGAGCTGGTCTCGGGCTACGACCTGGTGGCCGACGGCAGCGATAACTTCGAGACCCGCTTCCTAGTCAACGACGCCTGCTACCTGGCCAGGGTGCCGCTGGTGTCGGCGGCGATCGGCCAGTTCGAGGGCCAGCTTGCCACCTACCGGGCGTTCGAGGGCGACAACCCCTGCTACCGCTGCGTCTTCCCCGAACGGCCGCCGCCCGGCACGGTGCCGAGCTGCGCCGAGGCGGGCGTGATCGGCGCGCTCGCCGGCGTGATGGGCTCGCTCCAGGCCGTCGAGGTAATCAAGGAGATCACCG
>JBKJNE010000437.1:0-3512 GCA_046596015.1 Alphaproteobacteria bacterium | reverse complement strand
GTCATAGTCGCAGGTCGCGAGATGGCTGATGACGTCGTCGGTGGGGTTGGCGCGCTTTTCCTGGGCGGTCTCGTGGATGTAATGCTGGAACTCGATATGGGTGCGGACGCACGCCTTCTCCTCGTCCAGCGTCAGGCCGCGCGACCACGGCTTCACCCAGGCGGCCGACCAGCGCTTGAGCCGCGGCAGGTCGACGCGGGGGAAGCCCAGCGCCTCGGCGATGATCGCCATGGGCAGCGGCTCGGCGAAGTCCTTGATGAACTCGATCTCGCCTTTGTCGATCCAGCTATCCACCAGCTCGTCGATGCGGGCCTGCACCAGCGCCTCGCGCTTCTTGACGGCCGATGCGGTGAAATAGCCGTCGATCAGGCCGCGGAACGAGCGGTGCTCGGGCAGGTTGGTCGACAGCGGCATCAGCCGGGGCCAGCCCTCGGTATGGTAGAGCTTCTGTGCCTCGGGATGCTGGATCAGCGTCTCCTGCGCCTCGGCGGAATAGTCGTTGGGGAAGCCGACCGGATCCTTCAGCACCCTGTCGAGGTCGTCGTATTTGGTGACGACGTACATGTTCAGGTCGGCCATGTGGTAGACCGGCGCGTCGCGGTGCAGGACCTCGTAGGCCTCGAACCAGTTCTCCTGGACCACAGGGTCCATGAAGTTGATGTCCTGCGGCTTGGCGAACGGGCATTGCGACATGTGGGCTGCTCCTTTGGACGGGCGTCCACTATAGAGCGCCGGGAGGGTGTTGGAAAACGCCGGTTCGATCCCATTTAACGGGGAAGCATTCAAACCACGGAACAGAGACATGGCGACCGGCTGGGCGCGCGACGGCGCGGTGCAGGATCAGATCGACGACACGGTGAAGGACGGCCTGCTGCACGCGCGGGCGCGACTGCCCTCGGGCGCGAGCGAGACCCATTGCGTGATGTGCGGCGAGGACATCCCGGAAAAGCGGCGGCAGGCGCTGCCGGGCGTGAAAACCTGCGTCCAGTGCCAGTCGGAGCGCGACAAGCGGCCGGCGAACCAGGGATTCAACCGGCGCGGCAGCAAGGACAGCCAGTTGCGGTAGGCTCCGCCCGGCGGCGTAAAGTCATGCTTGCCGGTTCGGGAGGGCTGATCTAGTTTGGCGCGGGGTTTCGATACGGTTACACCGGCGCCTGCGAGGATGCCGCGACGGGGAAGGCATCTGCCGACATGCATGACCAGGTAACAGCACCGCCCGCGGAGGCGCCGTGGCCAAACCAGACCTATGCCTGGTACGTGGTGATCGTGCTGTATTTCGGCGCCGTCATCTCGTTCCTCGACCGGCAGATCATCGCCCTGGTGGTGGCGGACATCAAGGCCGACCTGGGCCTGACGGACTTCGAGATCGGCCTGCTGCAGGGGCCCCCCTTCGGCATCTTCTATGCGCTGATGTCGGTGCCGATCGCGCTCGCGGCCGACCAGCGCAGCCGGCGCAACATCATCATCGCCGGCGTGACGTTCTGGAGCATGGCGACGGCGGCGTGCGGCCTGGCCAGCGGCTTCTGGCACCTGTTCCTCGCCCGCATCGGCGTCGGCGTGGGCGAGGCGACGCTGGGGCCGTCGGCCTATTCGATCATCAGCGACTATTTCCCCAAGCGGAAGCTGGCCATGGCGATGAGCGTGTTCACCATGGGCAACCTGACCGGCGTGGGCGTCGCCATGGTGCTGGGCGGCGCGCTGATCGCGGCGCTGAAGCAGATGGGTCCGTTGGAGGTGCCGTTGCTGGGCGAGCTGCGCCCTTGGCAGGCGGCGTTCGTGGCGGCGGGCATTCCCGGGCTGGTGCTCGCGGTGCTGCTGCTGACGGTGCGCGAGCCGGTGCGCCGGGGCCGGACGTCGGACGTGGTGAGCAACCGGCGGCAACTGGCGGAGTTCGTCACCTTCGTGAAGGCGCACCGGGGAACGCTGTCGACCCTGTTCGCGAGCTACTCGCTGCTGGTGCTGGTGGCGTATGGCAATTTCGCGTGGATGGTGGTGTTCTTCTCGCGCAGCTTCGGCTGGACGGCCTCGGAGGCCGGCTATGTCTACGGCATGGTGGTGCTGGTGTTCGGCACGGGCGGCGCGTTCTTCGGCGGCTGGTACGCCAGCTGGCTGGACCGGCGCGGCTACCGCGACGCGCCGTTCCGGGCGACGCTGATCTGCGCCATACCGACCGCGCCTGTCGCCGCGGGCGTGTTCCTGTTCGCGCCCGGCGCGTGGTGGGCGGCCGGCTTCCTGGCGCTGTGGCAGTTCCTGGCCGCGGTGCCGGCCGGCCTCAGCGGCGCGGCGATGATGTCGATCACGCCCAACCAGATGCGCGCCAAGATCTCGTCGTTCTACCTGTTCGTCAGCAATATCGTCGGCATCAGCCTGGGCGCGACCTCGGTCGGCTTCCTCACCACCTATGTATTCCGCGACGACCAGCTGCTGCCCTGGTCGCTGGCGGCGGTGAACTGCGTGCTGCCGCCGGTGGTGTGCGTGCTGATGTATATCGGCCTGAAGAAGTATCGCAAGAGCCTGGCGGAGACGGAAGCGGCGGCGGCATGAGGGGCTGCGGCGGCGGGGCCGGTACGCTATCCTGCGGCTGAATTTCGGGGAGAGGGACTCATGAGCACCCAGCCGGCCGACAAGCAGACCATGCCCTACAACCTGATGGACCGGGACGTCCAGCAATGCCCGTACCAGGCCTACAACTGGCTGCTCAACAACGCGCCGGTCTACCGCGACCCGAACACCGGCATGGTGATGGTGACGGGCTACGACCTGCTGCGCGAGATCGTGCGCGATCCCGTCACCTATTCCAGCGACCTGGACTGGATCGCGCTGCGGCCGGGCGGGGTGCCGGAGAAAAGCGAGCGGCTGCTGCGCGAGAAGGGCTTCAAGCAGTACCCGTCGCTGTCGCGCATGGACGACCCGATCCACAAGTCGAAGCGGTCGCTGGTCGACGCGGTGTTCGCCGGTTCGCGGATCAGGAAGATGACGCCGGACATCGACCGGATCGCCCAAGAGTTGATCGACGCGTTCGTGGACAGGGGCGAATGCGAGTTCATGCGCGAGTTCGCGTTCCCGCTTCCCTGCATCGTCATCGCCCGGCAGATCGGCGTGCCGCGCGAGGACATTCATCTGTTCAAGGAATGGTCGGACGCGTCGATGTCGCGCATCTCCAACATGCTGACCGATGAACAGGACTATCAGGCGGCCGAGTTGCTGATCGAGGCGCAGTTCTACCTGAAGGGAGTCGTCGACAAGCGCCGGGCGGCGCCCGAGGACGACATCATCTCGGGCCTGATCTTCACCAGGCTGCCCGAAGGCCGGTACCTGGACGACGCCGAGATCCTGTCCATGCTGAGCGAGATCCTGGTGGGCGGCAACGAGACCACGACCAGCGCCATCGGCGCCGGCATGAAGATCATGCTGGACCGGCCCGACGTGGTGGCCGAGCTACGCGCCGAGCCGGCGCTGATGAAGAACTTCGTCGAGGAGGTGCTGCGGCTGGAGACGCCGATCCAGGGCCT
>JBKJNE010000335.1:0-9545 GCA_046596015.1 Alphaproteobacteria bacterium | reverse complement strand
CAAACAGAAGATCGGGCCGGGCATCAAGTTCCTCGATCTCTACGCGCCCTATGCCGACGGGCTGAAGACCGGCTTCATCTGCGCTTCGGGCTTCAACATCGTGGGCAGCGCGGTCCGGGATGGGCGTCGGCTGGTTGCCGTGGCGCTGGGCTTCAAGCGCGCCGACCTGCGCGACGAATTCATTGTTCGGCTGCTCGACGAGGCTTTCCAGCTCAAGACCGGCGGCAGCCGCCCCAAGATCTGGCAGCTTCGCAACGGCGGCAGCGGCCCGGCCACCGTGCTGCCCTATGGCGAGTGCGGCACGATCCGCTACGACATGCCCGGCGACGCGGCCTGGCTCGGCACCTTCGGCGACTGGCGCACGGCGCGCACCACGTTCGACAAGGGCCAGGCCCAGCTCGCCACGCTGGGCTTCTCGCGGCTCGGCAAGGAATGGATCCTGCCCGTGACGTCGGGCCAGGCGACCCGTCAGGCCGCCATTATCGCCGACCTCGAGCCCGGGGCGGCGCAGAAGCTCTGTGACGACTACAAGGCGCGTAAATTGTTCTGCGAAGTGAAGAAATCCACCGATTTCGCGCCACCTTTTAGCGATTTCTGGCGCTGAGCCCGATCCCCGTGATCTTGGCCGCGAAGGCCATTCGTGCGATACCGCCGCCATGAACTGGCTGACCAATTTCGTCCGGCCCAAGCTGCGCGCGCTGGTGGCCCGCAAGGAAGCGCCCGAGAATCTCTGGCTGAAATGCCCGAAGTGCGAACAGATGCTGTTCATGCGCGATTGGGAGGCCAACCAGGAGGTTTGCAACCACTGCGGCCACCATATGCGTCTCTCGCCCCTGAAGCGCCTGCCGTACCTGTTTGACGAGGGTCGCTACGAACTGCACCCGCTACCGCGCGTTACCGCGGATCCGCTCAAATTTCGTGACACCAAGCGCTATGATGCTCGCCTGAAGGAAGCCCAGGCTAAGGCCCAGGGAACGACCGATGCGTTGGTGGTCTCCAGTGGCCCGATGGGCGGCCGCATCGCCATCATGGCGCTGCTCGATTTCGGCTTCATGGGCGGCTCGATGGGCACCGCCGTGGGCGAGGGGCTGGTGATGGCCGCCGACCTCGCCGTGGCGCGCAAGGCGCCGCTTATCGTGTTCTCGGCCTCGGGTGGCGCCCGCATGCAGGAGGGTATCCTGTCGCTGATGCAGCTTACCCGCACCACCATCGCCGTGCGCAAGGTGAAGGAAGCGGGGCTGCCCTACATCGTCGTCCTGACCGATCCGACGACCGGCGGCGTCTCGGCTTCGTTCGCCATGCTGGGCGACATCCATCTCGCCGAGCCCGACGCCATCATCGGCTTCGCCGGCCCGCGCGTCATCGAGAGCACGGTGCGCGAACAGTTGCCCAAGGGCTTCCAGCGCGCCGAGTACCTGCTCGAACACGGCATGATCGACATGATCGTGCACCGGCACGATCTGGCGGCGAAGCTGGCCGGGCTGCTGCGGCTGCTGATGGGCGGCCGGCGCGACGACAGGCCGCTGCAGCTGGCGCTGCCGTCGCCGGCCAAGGCCAGGCGCGGCGCAGCCGCCAATTGAGCAGCCCATTGAGCAGCGATACGCTCCTCGCCCGGCTGCATACCCTCCACCCGAAGCTCATCGACCTGTCGCTCGGGCGCACCGAGCGGCTGCTGGCCGCGCTCGGCAGCCCGCACCTCAAGCTGCCGCCGGTGCTGCACGTGGCCGGCACCAACGGCAAGGGCTCCACGGTCGCCCATCTGCGCGCCATGCTGGAAGCCGGCGGCAAGCGGGTGCAAACCTACATCTCGCCGCACCTGGTGCGTTTCCACGAGCGCATCAGGCTGTCTGACGGGCTGATCTCCGAGGCGCGTCTGGTCGAGATTCTCAACCGCTGCGAAGCGGTGAACGACGGCCAGCCAATTACCTTCTTCGAGATCACCACCGTGGCCGGCTTCCTCGCCTTCGCCGAGGACGAGGCGGACTACTGCGTCGTCGAGGTCGGGCTGGGCGGACGTTACGACTCCACCAACGTGCTGGAGCGCAAGCTGGCCACGCTGATCACGCCGGTCGGCCTGGACCATCAGAACTTTCTCGGCGACAGCATCGCGGGCATCGCGGGCGAGAAGGCGGGGATCATCCGGCCGGGAACGCCGGCGTTCTCGGCCGCCCAGGAGCCGGACGCGCTGGCGGTCATCGAGGCCGAGGCCGCCGGCGTGGATACGCCGCTGAAGGTGGCGGGCCGGGACTGGACCGCCGTCGCCGATGGCGATGGCTGGATTTTCGAGGATGCGGCCGGAAGGCTGGCTTTGCCCCAGCCCGCATTGGCCGGGTTCCATCAGATCGGCAACGCCGGACTGGCGTTGGCGGCGCTGCGGTCGCTGGGGATTGCGCCCGCGCCGGACAGGATCGAGGCCGCCATGATGTCTGTGACATGGCCGGCGCGGATGCAGCCGATCACACGCGGGCCCCTGCTCGACCTGCTGCGGCCCGGGACGCGCCTTTGGCTCGACGGCGGCCACAACCCGCACGCCGCCGAAGCGCTCGCGCTGGCGCTGGCCGGACGGAAGCTGGACCTGGTCGTCGGCATGCTGGAGGGCAAGGACGCCGCCGGATATCTGCGCCTGATGGCCCCGGTTGCCGCGTCGGTGAAGGCCGTGCCGATCGTCGGCGAGGCGTGCCACGATCCCGGCCATCTCGCGGACTTCGCGCGCGGCTTCGACATCGAGGCGGCGGCATTTCCGGATGTACAATCGGCGCTCTCGGCGTGCCGCGCCGACGAGGTGCTGATCTGCGGCTCGCTCTATCTGGCGGGGCAGGTGCTGAACGCGTCGGGGGTGATCCCGGATTGAACCCTCGCCCTCTGGGAGAGGACAGGGTGAGGGGCGTTGCCGCAACTGCCGCCAGCCTCTGCCTGATCTGACAACGCCCCTCATCCTCCCGCTTCGCGGGTCCCTCCCTCTCACAAGGGGAGAGGGTAAGTTGGCGCAAGAAAACCCCTACGCGTTCAAATACTTGTCCAGCGTGTTGTGCAGGTGGCGCAGGCGGGATTCCATGTAGTTGGAATAGGTGATCGCGCCCTTGACCGTGGCGTGGTTGCCCTCGTTCTGCCAGCGCATGATCTGGGTGTCCTGGTCGAACAGCAGGCCGAAGCCCGGGTCCATGCCGGGCACGTCGCGGTAGGATTCGTGCTCGCGCACATAGGTCACCGGCGCCGGGTCGGGGCGAACGCCATCCTTGGGCACCGGGCGCATGAACAGGATGTCGAACAGGCAGCGGTCAGGGTCGTTCCCAAGCGGCCGGTACTGGTAGAGGATGCGCAGCGAGATGCCGGTGAAGATGAACAGGTTGGGGAACAGGCTGTATTTGATGGAGTCGAGCACCTCCGAGTTCGACATGCCCGACAGGTCGATGCCGAACTGCGTCAGGTAGGTGTCGCGCATCTGCTTGGCCATCACCTCGCGGGCGGTGCTGCCTTCCGGCACCCTGGGCCGCTCGCCGTCGACCAGCGAGCGGTCGCCCATCAGCATGCCGTCCAGCACCTGCTGCTCGGTCATTTCCACGCCGCCGCGCCGCGTCTTGACGCCGAGCGCGACGAGGTCGCGGCTGACATGGTCGCCGAAGATGTCGTGCTGCTGCTGGGCGGCGCTGCCGGAAAGCTGCGGATGCACCATGGGGCCGTGATAGCCCTCGATGAAGGCTTCCTGCGCGGCCTTCCAGTTGCAGGCCAGCTCCTTGCGGGCGTGGACGCTGACGTACCAGTCGGTGAAGTCCCACGCCTCGCAGTGCTCGGGCAGCACCTCCAGATAGTCGAGCAGCGGCGGCGCATCCAGGTCCATGTTGATGAACACCAGGCTGTTCCACACGTCCACTCGCACCTCGGGCAGCCGGTTCTTCTCGTAGTCCAGGTGGGGGAATTCCCACGCGCACGGCACCTCGTTCAGCGTGCCGTCCAGGTTCCAGGTCCAGCCGTGATAGGGGCATTGGATCTTGGCCGAATAGCCGGCGGAATTGGACGGCTTCAGCTTGGTGCCACGGTGCAGGCAGGAATTGTGATAGCCCTTGATCACGCCCGACTCGGTGCGCACCAGCACGATGGAATGGCGGCCCAGATCGTAGACATAGTAGTCGCCGGTCTCGGGCAGATGCTCGTCGCGGCAGGCGTACTGCCACACCTTGCGCCACATCTTCTTCATTTCGAGGTCGAAGAATGCCTGCGAGGTGAAGCGGTCGAGCGGAATGTCCTCGCTGGTCTGGGGCACGCCTGCCTCCAGCTTCAGCACCGGCGGCGCGTCGCCGTCCCTGGCGATGATCTCCTGGTAGAACGGCCCCATCGCCTTGGCGGCCTTGGGCTGCCTGGACTCGATATTCATTGCGCACTCCCCTGCAATGGCGGGCGAAAGCATAACACCCGTTATCCGAAGCAGACAATCAGCGCGGTTGTTCAGGTGAACAAAAGTGTGCCGCGCTACTTGCCGTCCAGATAGTCGCGCAGCCGGTCCCGGTAGTGGGAAACAAAGTCCTGCCGTTGCAGAAGCTCGTCGATGTGGACCAGTGCCCATTGCTGGCCCTCGTCGCCGAAGACGATGGCATCGACATGCTGCTGCGTGATAGGCGCGACGAGGAAGTGCGCGACAAGCCCGCTGAAGTCGGCCGATGGATAGATGCGGTGCCAGTTGACACTGTCGGGATCGAGGCGGAGTGAGAACTCCTCTTCTACCTCGCGCAGCGCGCATTCGACCGGCGTCTCGTCGCCTTCGCGGCCGCCGCCGGGCAGGTCCCACATGCCGGCGTAGCGCAGGCCGGGGAAGTCGTCACGCTGGTAGACCAGCACGTGGTCACCCAGAAAAAGCGCGATCTTGGCGCCGCTGAAATCGTCCATCGCCACGAACTCTCTCGATGTCGCAAATGATCTTCGGCTAGAGGATCCTCTGCCACCAGCCGACATCGTGAAATTTGCCGAACTTGAACCCCACGTCGCGGAAGATGCCTACCGGCGAAAACCCCACGCTCTGATGAAGTGCGATGCTGCCGGGGTTGGGGAGCGCGATCCCGGCGAAGGCGGCGTGATAGCCGTGATGTTTGAGGTGGGGCAGCAGCGCACCGTAAAGGGCCTTTCCGATCCCCGATCGCCGCGCGCCTTCGCCGATGTAGACCGAGACGTCGACCGAGGTTCGATACGCCGCCCGCGCCCGGTGGGCCCCTGCATAGGCATAACCGACGACCCTTCCGCCGCGCTCCGCCACCAGGAATGCGAGCGCCGCTTCGATCCGCCGCGCCATTTCGCTGGGCATCGGCGGTTCGTCCTCGAACGATATTGCCGTGTTCTTCACAATGGGCGCGTAAATGTCGCGCACGGTAGGCGCGTCGTCGGCCGTCGCCGGTCTAATCAATGGCGGATGCATCGCCTATCTCAACCTCGTCCACGAAAAAGGGCGCCCGCGGGCGCCCTTCCGAACCGCTATGCGGACACGGGTCAGATCGACTCGTTGATCCACTGAACGATCTTGCTCTTGGGCTGGGCGCCGACCTTGGTGGCGCGCAGCTCGCCGTCCTTGAACAGCATCAGCGTGGGAATGCCGCGGACGCCATAGCTGGTCGGCGACACGGGATTCTCGTCGATGTTGAGCTTGGCGATGGTGATGCCACCCATCTCCTCGGAAATCTCGTCGAGCGCCGGGGCGATCTGCTTGCACGGGCCGCACCACTCCGCCCAGTAATCCACGACCACGATGCCCGAAGCGTCGAGAACGTCGGCCTGGAAGCTGTCGTCGGTAATCTTCTTGGTGGCCATGGGGATATTCCTTGATCACGTGATGTTCTTGGACACCAAAAGTAGGGTCGGGCACCCGGTTGGTCAAGGGCGGGTCAGGCCGCCGGCGAAACTTCTCCATGCGGATCGAGCAGCCGGTCGGGCAGGGTCATCAGCGACGGCCCGTCTGTCCACAGCAGGGCGCAGCGCACCGGCCGGTCCGGATAGATGCGGCGCAGCAGGCCGCGGTAGGCGGCCATCTGCTTCAGGTAGAGCGGCGGCACGTCCTCGGCGCGGGTGGGCGGCGGCCGGTTGGTCTTGTAGTCGACGATAATGACCTCGGAGTCGGTGACCGCCAGCCGGTCGATTTGGCCGCTGATGGCGACCGTTCCGAGCAGGCCGGTGACCGGCACTTCGGCGGCGCTGCCGGGGCCGAACAGGGCGGCGCAGTCAGGATCGTCGAGGATGGTCATGACCTCGTCGGCCCAGCGCAGCACGGCGGTTTCCGGCAGGCCGTGGCCGGGCTGGCGCAGGAACCGCAGGGCGGCGTCGCGGCGGCGCTCCGCCGCCATGTCCGGCAGCCATTGCAGCAGCCGGTGAAGCAGGGTGCCGCGCAGGAAGCGCTCGCGGTCGGCGGCCTCCATCGGGCTGCGTACCGGCATCTCGGGCAGCGACGGCCGCGACGGCGCCAGCGGCCGTACCGGCGCGGGCTCCGGCGGTGGCGGCGACGTCAGCCAAGGCGGCGGGGCGAGCGCGAGGGCGTTCGCGGCGGTCTTCCTGTCGTCCTCGACCTTGCCGCCACCCAGGCGGAATCGGCGCACCGGATTGCCGGCAAAATCCTCAGCGTCCTGCGCGCCAAGCCGGTCGAAGGCGTCGGCCACCAGATTGTACCAGCAATTCTGAGACGGCTTGTTCGAGGTCTCGTAGCCGCAGACATAGAGCCGGTCGCCGGCGCGGGTCAGCGCCACGTAGAGCTGGCGGTTGTATTCCTCGTCACGCTTGCGCTTGACCGCGTCCCTGGCGTCGGCGATGGCGCCGACGGCGTTGTCCTTGTTCATGGGCCAGGCGAGCACCGGCCGCCCGCCCGGACCGTCCAGCCAGTAGACGTCGCGGTCCTCGACCGGAATGCCGCAGGTGTCGGGCAGGAAGACGATCGGCGCCTGCAGGCCCTTGGCGCCGTGCACCGTCATCACCCGCACTTCGCCCTTGCCCTGTTCCAGCTCGCGCTTCACCTCGGTCTCGGCGGCCTCGACCCAGTGGATGAAACCCAGCAGCGACGGCGGATGGCTGCGCTCGTAATCGAGGGCGAGCGCAAGGAACTCGTCAAGCGGATCGAGCGCGTCGGGGCCGAGGCGGGCGAGCATGGCCCGCCGCCTGCCGGTATCCAGCACCTGGGCGAAGAACTCATAGGGCGGGATGCGGTCGGCGCGCGACAGGCAGCCGTCGAGGAACGACCACGCCGCCGCGAAGGCCGGCTCGTCCCGTCGATCGGAAAGCGCATGCCACAGCCGCCCGTCGCGGCCATGAGCCAGAGCGAACAGGTCGTCCTCGGACAGGCCGACCAGCGGCGACTTGAGCACAACGGCGAGCGTCAGGTCGTCCTCGGGCGTCAGCACGAACCGGCCCAGCGCCAGCAGGTCCATGACCGCGAGCTGCTCGGTCAGCACCATCCGGTCGACGCCCGCGACCGGCACGCCCGCGCGCTTCAGCGCCCGCACCACGGCGGTGAAGAAATCGTTGCGTCGGCGCACCAGGATCATGATGTCGTCGGGCTGGATCGGCCTGTCCTTCGACTCCAGCTTTTCTCCGCTGCTCAGCCAGTGGGCGATCTGCCGGGCGATGCGCTCGGCGAGCCGGGTGTCGGCTGGCTTCACCTCGCGACGGGCGATTGGCGGCTCCCAGTTGCCGGGCGTCTCGATCTTCTGCGGCACTTCGGTGGGCCACAGTTCGACCAGGCCGGGCACATCCTTGCGATGGGCTTCGTGGGCGATGCGCGCCTCCTGCTCGCGAAAGACCAGGCCGACCCTCGCCTCGTCCTTCTCGAACACGGTGTCGACCAGCTTCAGCACCGCCTCGGTGGAGCGGAACGACAGGGTCAGCGCGCCGTGGTGGAACACCTGCTCGGCCTGGGTCACCCGGCGCTGGAACACCTGCCGCATCTCCTCGAACTGGGCGGGCTCGGCGCGCTGGAAGCTGTAGATCGACTGCTTGGCGTCGCCCACCGCGAAGAGGGTGCGGTTCACGTCGCGGGCGCCCTTACCGGTGAAGAACTCATGCGCCAGGGCGGCGATCACCGCCCACTGGTCCGGGTTTGTGTCCTGCGCCTCGTCGACCAGGATATGGTCGAGGCCTTCGTCCAGCTTGTAGAGCACCCAGGGCGCGTTGCCGTTGACCAGCGCGCGCGCCTTGGCGATCAGGTCGTCATAGTCCAGCACGGCCCGCTGGCGCTTCAGCCGCTGATAGGTTCGGGTCAGCGCCCGGCCGAGCGTCGCCAGCGCCCGGCTGGCATGGGCGGCGCGGGCGGCCTTCATCCGGTAGGCCACCTCGATCAGCCGCTCGGCCTCGTCGGCGAGCGCGGCGACGGCGGCGGGCGAGCCAGTCGCCACCGCCTTCGTGGCCAGCGTCTTGAGCGGCTGGCTGAAGCCGGACGTGGCGGTCAGATATGCCCTGAAATAGGACTCTATTCCCGAGGCCCTCGACGCCACGTCCATGTCGAGCCACAGGCCGATCTGGGCGCCGCGCTGCTGGTCCGTGCTGCTGCCGTGCGCGAGCGCGGCGGCAGCGGCGCGCAGATCCGCGACGGCGATGACCGCGTCCTGGCACGCCGCTTCGGCGATGGCGCTCGCCGATGCGTCGGGGTCCACGCCCAGCAGGCGGAAGATGGCCGAATGATCGTCGCCGTCATCGAGCGCGTCGGGCCGGCCGCTGAGCTTGCCGAGCAGCTCGCCGAACTTCATGTCGGTGATGTGCGCCGAGACGAAATCGAGCGCCTCGCGCAGCGCGGCGTCGCGGCCCGACTGCGCCGCGACCAGCACGCCGGTCAACGCCTCGTGCCTCAGCTCGGCCGCCGAATGGTCGTCAAGCACCTGGAAGTGCGGGGCGACGCCGGTCTCCAGCGGAAAGCGCGACATCAGCGACTGGCAGAAGGCGTGGATGGTCTCGATCCTCAGGCCGCCCGGCACGTCCAGCACCTCGGCGAACAGGCGGCGCGCCTTGGCGATGCGCACCGCGTTGGGCGGCACGCCTTCCAGTCGTCTCAGCGCTTCGTAGAGCTTTTCCTCCGGCGCGGTCGCCCACTCGGCCAGGTTGGCGTTGACTCGGTTCGCCATCTCGGCGGCGGCGGCCTTGGTGAAGGTGAGGCACAGGATGCCCTGCGGCCGCGCGTCCGCCAGCAGCAGCCGCAGCACCCGGTTGGTCAGCATGTGGGTCTTGCCGGTGCCGGCCGAGGCGCCGACCCATGCCGACACGCCCGGATTGGCGGCGCGGTCCTGCTCCAGCGTCATTCGCCCCACTCTTTGACGCGCGCCAGGTGGTCGTAATCGCCGAAGCCGACTTCCAGCGGGTTGGGATGGGACACATAGGGCACGGTGGGATCGTCGAACGCGGTAATCAGGCGGCGCAGCCCCGCCTCGGCGTCGGCGGCCAGCTCTTCCAGCGTCGGCTCGTCCTTCAGGATGGCGCTGGCCAGCTTGATCTCGTTGAACCGGGCGTCGCCCTTCAGCGTCCACCATGCCAGGTCGGCCACGTCGGCGGCGGCGAGACCGGGGAACGCGCCTGCCTTCGCCATCACCGCC
>JBKJNE010000206.1:0-4104 GCA_046596015.1 Alphaproteobacteria bacterium | reverse complement strand
GCTGGACCTGGACTACACCACGGTGACCGCGCCGCTATCGGGCCGCGCCGGACGGGCGCAGGTAACCGAGGGCGCTCTGGTCAAGGGGACGGAAGGGACGCTGCTCACCACCATCGAGCAGCTCGACCCGATCTATGTGAACGTTACCCAGTCAAGCAGTGAACTGCTGAGGCTGCGCCGCGACATCGAGGAAGGCAAGGTCAAGTCCATCCCGCTCGATCGGGTGCGGGTGATTCTCACCCTCGAGGACGGCAGCGTCTATGAGAAGGAAGGACATCTCAACTTTCTCGACATGGCGGTGGATTCCTCGACGGGCTCCATCTCGGTGCGCGCCCAGTTCGAGAATCCCGGCCGGCTACTGCTGCCCGGCCAGTTCGTGCGCGCCCGGGTGGAGGGCAGCTCCATCGCCGCCGGTATCGTGGTGCCGCAGAGGGCCGTGCAGCTGAAGCCGGAAGGCGCGACCGTTCTGGTGGTCGGCAAGGACAATGTGCTGGAGAGCAAGCCAGTGAGACTGGGCACACTGCATGGGACGCTGTGGGTGATCCAGTCCGGCCTGGCGCCCGGTGACCGTGTGGTGACCGACGGAATCCAGCATGCCCGTGTGGGCGCGCCGGTCCGGGTCGAGGGCGAAGCGGGGATTCCGCCGGTGCCCGCGGCCAAGAAGCCCAACTGACCGGCGCGGCAGGGAACAGAAACCGTTATGCCCCGCTTTTTCATCGACCGGCCCATCTTCGCCTGGGTCATCGCCTTTACCATTCTGCTGGGCGGCGCGCTGGCGCTGCGCGGTCTACCAACCGAGCAGTACCCCTCGATCGCGCCGCCATCGCTGACGATCTCGACTTACTATCCCGGCGCCGACGCCTCGACCCTGGAGAAGAACGTCACCTCGGTGATCGAGCAGGAGTTGAACGGTGTCGAGGGCTTCCTCTACATGTCCTCGACCAGCCAGTCGGATGGCTCGGCCTCGATCACGGTGACGTTCCGGTCGGGCACGGATATCGACGTCGCGCAGATGGAGGTGCAGAATCGCCTTAGCCGCGTGGAGCCGCGCCTGCCTGCGGAAGTTCGCCAGCAGGGCGTGCAGGTCAACCAGGCCAACTCCGGCTTCCTGATGATGATCGCGCTGACCTCGCCCAGCAACGGCGTGACCCAGCTGGCCCTCAGCAACTACGCGTCGAACCGTCTCATCGACGAGCTGAAGCGGGTGCCCGGGGTGGGCGACATCAGGCTTTTCGGCTCGCCCTATGCCATGCGTATCTGGCTCGATACCGAGAAACTCACCGGCTACGGCATATCGGCCGCCGAAGCGCTGGCCGCTGTGCGCGAGCAGAACAGCCAGACCGCAGGCGGCCAGATCGGCGACCAGCCGACCGTGCCGGGAACGCAGCTCAATGCCGTCGTGGTGACGCAGAACCGGTTCACCAACCCGGAGCAGTTCGGCGCCATCATCCTGCGCGCCAACCCGGACGGCTCGACGATCAAGCTGCGCGACGTGGCGCGGGTCGAGTTGGGGGCGCAGAGCTACGGCAATCGCGCGACGCTGAATGGGCGGGAAATGGGCGGCATGGCGGTGCAGTTGCAGACCGGCGCCAATGCGCTGGCGACGGCCAACGCGGTGAAGGCGCGCATGGCGGAGCTGGCCAAGGACTTTCCGGGCGACATGACCTGGAGCGTTCCCTACGACACCTCGCCGTTCATCCAGATATCGATCGAAGAGGTCGCCAAGACGCTGATCGAGGCCATCATCCTGGTATTCCTGGTGATGTACCTGTTCCTGCAAAACCTCCGCGCCACGCTCATTCCGACCATCGTGGTGCCGGTGGCGTTGGCGGGTGCGTGCCTGGGCCTGGCGATGTTCGGGTTCTCGATCAATGTGCTGACCCTGTTCGCCATGGTGCTGGCCATCGGTATCCTGGTCGATGACGCCATCGTCGTGATCGAGAACGTCGAACGGCTGATGCGCGAGGAAAAGCTGTCGCCAAGGGATGCGACCATCAAGGCCATGGGCCAGATCACCGGCGCGCTGATCGGCATCACCCTCGTGCTGGTGGCGGTGTTCATCCCGATGGCGTTCTTCCCCGGATCCACGGGCGGCATCTACCGGCAGTTCTCGGTGACGCTCGCGGTCTCCATGGCGTTTTCGGCGCTGATGGCGCTGACCTTGACGCCGGCGCTGTGCGCGACCTTGCTGAAGCCGCACAGGGAAGGCGACCGCCGCAAGGGGATGCTGGGTCCCTTCTTTGGCCGCTTCAACCGGGTGTTCGAGCGTGGCACGGAACGGTATGAGGGCGTGGTCGGCAGGATGCTCGGCCGACCGCTGCGATGGCTGGGCGTATTCGCCTTGCTGCTAGCACTGATGGTGGTCGCGTTCCTGAACATGCCGTCCAGCTTCCTGCCCGAAGAAGACCAGGGCTTCGTGATCGGCGTTGTCCAGGCGCCGCCGGGCGCCACGTTCGAACGGCTCGACGAGGCGGTCAC
Source organism: Alphaproteobacteria bacterium (assembly GCA_046596015.1). Lineage (GTDB taxonomy): Bacteria > Pseudomonadota > Alphaproteobacteria > SMXS01 > SMXS01 > RI-34. The sequence continues at coordinate 1,626 of JBKJNE010000206.1, read as the reverse complement.
GGCCGCGCAGGCGATCATCCTCGCGCAGCCCGAGGTGAAGACCGTGGCCGCGATCCGGGGCTTCAGCTTCTTCGGCAACGGCCAGAATGCGGCGATGATGTTCATCTCCCTGCATCCCTGGGACGAGCGCACCGATGGAAACAACAAGGCGAGCGTTCTGGCGATGCGCCTGATGATGGGGCTGCAGCAGGTCAAGGGCGCCCAGGTCTTCATCTTCAACCCGCCACCAATTCCGGAACTGGGAAATGCCAGCGGCTTCAGCTATCGGCTGCAGGACAAGGCCGGCGGTCCTTACGAAGGGTTGTTGGCGGCGCGCAACCAGATGCTGGGCATGGCCATGCAAAGCAAGGTGCTGGCTGGCGTGCGGCCCGAGGGCATGGAGGACGCGCCGCAGGTGAGGGTGCTGATCGACCGGGTGAAAGCGAGAGCGTTGGGGCTGCAGATCAGCGATATAAACCAGACGTTGTCGATCGCGTTCGGCTCGGCCTATGCCAATGACTTCAATTATCAGGGCAGGGTGCTTCGCGTTGTGCTGCAGGCCGACGCCGCCGCGCGGATGACGCCGCAGGACATCCTTTCCCTCAGGGTGCGGAACGACCAGAACCTGATGGTGCCGTTCTCGGCGTTCACTACGGCGGAATGGACGGCCGGACCGCCGCGACTCCAGCGCTATAACGGCTATCCGTCGATGAACATCTCCGGCACGCCCGCGCCCGGATACTCGACAGGCGAGGCTATGGCGGAGATGGCGCGGCTGACCGAACAACTGCCGGACGGCTATGGCTTCGAGTGGACGGGCCTGTCCTACGAGGAGCAGCAATCGCGCGGGCAGGTCGGCGCGCTACTCCTGCTGTCGCTGCTGATCGTGTTCATGGTACTGGCGGCGCTTTACGAAAGCTGGGCGATTCCGGTGGCGGTCATGCTGATCGTGCCGCTGGGCGTGCTGGGTGCGCTGGTGTTCACCTGGGCGCGCGGGCTGTCGCTCGACATCTATTTCAACGTGGGGATGATCACGATCATCGGCCTGACGGCCAAGAACGCCATCCTGATCGTGGAGTTCGCCAAGGACCTGGAAGCCGAGGGCAAGGGCGTGATCGAAGCGACCCTGGAAGCGGTGCGGCTGCGGCTCCGGCCGATCATCATGACGTCCATGGCCTTCATCCTGGGGGTCTTGCCACTGGCGCTGTCGTCGGGCGCGGGCTCGGCGAGCCGTATCGCGGTTGGCACGGGCGTTGTCGGCGGCATGATCGCCGCGACGGCGTTCGGTATTTTCTTCGTGCCGGTGTTCTACCTGGCGACGCGCCGGTGGCTGACCCGCAAGAAGCCTGTCGTGCCCGGCATGCCGAGGGAGACCGGACATGAGTAGGCGCCTCGCCACCGCCGCGCTGGCGGCCGCGCTACTCGCCGGCTGCACCATGGCGCCCGCCTACAAGCAGCCGACGATGCCGACCGCGCCCGCCTATCCGGCGGAAGGCGAGCCGGAGCTGGGCGACCTCGAGGCCACGGCGATCGGCTGGCGGCAGTTCTTCGCCGATCCCAGGCTGGTTCGGCTGGTCGACGCGGCGCTCGTCAACAACCGAGACCTGAGAATCTCCGTGCCTCGCATCGAGGAAGCACGCGGTCAGA
>JBKJNE010000203.1:0-12227 GCA_046596015.1 Alphaproteobacteria bacterium | reverse complement strand
GCACGTCCATGAACGCCTGGTCGATGGTGCCGACCAGGATCACCGGCCATTCCACCAGTCCGGCGACTTCATCGAAAAGCCCATCGTCCTCGATCGGCAATAGGCCGTTCTGCTGGCTGTACAAGTCCAGGTGCTCGCTGATGTCGAGCTTGCGCTCGCGCGGATCGACGATGACGAACGCCTTGCGCAGCCTTGCCTTATAGTCCGCGAAATCGGTGACCGCGAACCGCGCCGGCGCCAGGAACCGGTGGCCGACCGTGCTGTCGCCGCTCGCCACGCCATCGACCTCGAACGGCACGACCGTGCCGTCGAACAGCGCGACGATAGAGTGCAGCGGGCGCACCCAGGTCAGGCTGCCCGCGCCCCAGCGCATGGATTTCGGCCACGGGAACGAGCGGATCACCTCGGGCACGATCTGCGCGATCACGTCGGCGGTGGCGCCGCCCTGCGTCTCGATGACGGCGACGAGGAAGGTGCCCTTCTTGTCCTCGACCTCGGTGAGTTGGTCGCGGGTCAGGCCGGTCGAGCGCAGGAAGCCGTCGATGGCCTGGGCCGGCGCATCCACGCGCGGGCCCTTGCGCTCTTCCTTCACGTCGGGCTGGGCGACGGGCAGGCCGTCCACCACCAGCGCCAGGCGGCGCGGCGTCACATAGGCGTCGGCCCTGGAAAACTCCAGGCCGGCGGCCTTCAGCTTCTCGGTCACGAGCCGCCTCAAATCCTCGGCGGCACGGGCCTGCATGCGGGCGGGAATCTCCTCCGAGAGGAGCTCGAGCAGGAATTCGGCCATCACGCGGCCCCTGCTTCACTGGAGCTTTGGCTCTTCAGCCATGCCTCGCAGCACGCCTTCGCCAGCGCCCGGACGCGGCCGATGTAAGCCTGGCGCTCGGTGACCGAGATCACGCCGCGCGCGTCCAGCAGGTTGAAGTTGTGGCTGGCCTTGATGCACTGGTCGTAAGCCGGCAGCGCGAGGCCGGCGGCCAGCAGCGCCTGGCACTCGCCCTCGGCGTCGCGGAAGTGCTGGAACAGGATGTCGGTGTTGGCCTTCTCGAAATTGTAGGTCGACTGCTCGCGCTCGTTCTGCAGGAACACGTCGCCGTATTTCACGCCGTTGCCGTAGTTCAGGTCGTAGACGTTGTCGATGCCCTGGATGTACATGGCGAGGCGCTCCAGCCCATAGGTCAGCTCGCCCGAGACCGGGCTGCAGTCGATGCCGCCGACCTGCTGGAAATAGGTGAACTGGCTGACTTCCATGCCGTCGCACCACACTTCCCAGCCGAGCCCCCAGGCGCCGAGCGTCGGGCTTTCCCAGTCGTCCTCGACGAAGCGCATGTCGTGGATGGCCGGATCGAGGCCCAGCTCCTTCAGCGAGCCCAGATACAGCTCCTGGATGTCGGGCGGCGACGGCTTCAGGATCACCTGGAACTGGTAGTAGCACTGCAGCCGGTTCGGATTCTCGCCGTAGCGCCCGTCCTTGGGCCGCCGCGACGGCTGCACATAGGCCGCCTTCCAGGGCTTCGGGCCCAGCGCCCGCAGCGTGGTCGCCGGATGGAACGTGCCCGCGCCCATTTCCACGTCGTAAGGCTGGAGCAGCACGCAACCCTGCCGGCCCCAATAGGCCTGCAACGTCAGTATCAACTCCTGGAAGGACGGCGCGGACGGCATGGCGTCAGGAACCCCGATGGAAGGCGCGCGCACCGTAGCGTCGGGGCTGGTACGGGTCAAGGAAACGCGAGGTAGGCCGGACCCTAGCTAGGGCGCGGCGTCCGCGCGGTCGAACACGATGGTTGCCTTGACGCCCTTGCCGGGCTCGGAGGTGACGTCGATCCTGGCGCCGGCGTTCTCGCGCAGGGATTGGACGATCAGGTTGGCGAGCTTGCCGGTGACCGGCCATTCGACTCCGTCAGGGAGACCGACGCCGTCGTCGGCGACCATCACGCGGCAGCCTTTGCCGTCGACCAGTCCATGCAGCGTGATTGTGCCGCCGTCGCGGCCGATGAAGGCGTGCTTGAGCGAATTTGTCATCAGCTCGTTCACCACGAGGCCGGTCGGCATCGCGACATCTACCGAGACCGGCCAGCTGTCGACCTTCAGATCAAGGCGGATGCCTTCCACAGCGTGCGCTTCCATCACCGCCAGGGCGACCTGGCTGAGGTAGACGCCCAGATCCACGCTCTCGGTCGTCCCGTTTTCAAGCGACTTGTACAGCTGGGCAAGCGCGGCGACCCGGCCCGCCAGCCGGTCAAAACGCGGGCTTGCCTCGCTATCCGAAAGATTGCGCGCCTCGAGCCGGATCAGCGCCGTGATCATCTGCAAATTGTTCTTCACCCGATGCTGCAACTCGCGCAGAAGCATGTCCTTCTCGGACAGCTGCCTTTCCAGCTCGGACTCCTGCGACCTGTCCCGCGTACCGATATCCGCCAGCGCGACGAGCCGAAACATCGGCGTACCGGCATCGTCCTCGATGATGTTCGACCAGGCATCGACCACGATCGGCGCATCGGGCGCCGGAATCTCGAACACGCCGAGATAATCGGCCTCCTTCACGATGGCCTCGCCCAGCGGCCTGCCCAATTCCTCGCAGGCGGCGATGCGCGGGAGTTCGGTCCATGTCTTGCCGACGAGCGTGGCCGCCTCGACTCCCGCCAGGCGTTCGAATTCGATGTTGGCATATGTCAGTTGCTCGGCCGGATGCAGCTCGGCGACGGCGATAGCGACGGGAATGTGGTCCAGAAACCGCTTGAAACGGTCGCTCTCCAGCGCGTCGGCCAAATGGGGCGTCTCGAGCAACTGCTGCGGCGCCGCGGGCTCATTGTCGTCCATTGCCTTGTCGGGACCCCTATGCTGAACCGGCGCGTATCCAGCCCACCTTTAGCACAGGCGTCATGGACACGACCGCATTCTTTCGGATGGACGATGCGGCTTGTGAGCGGTGGACTGCCGGTTGCGCCGCCACTGTCAGAAGTACCGCTCCAGATTCCACCGGATCCGGTCCAGCGGCGGCGCGCCCGACGCATCGGGTACGAATTTCTGGCCGGTAATGGTCTCGTAGGCCTTGATGTAGACGCGGCTGGTCTGCTCGATCAGGTCCTTGGGGATTTCCGGGATCGGGTCCTTGTAGGGATCGCAGCGGGCGACCACCCAGGCGCGGACGAAGTCCTTGTCGAAGCTGTCGGGGCGCTGGCCGGCCTCGAAGCGTTCCGGATAGGTGCCGGCGATCCAGTAGCGGCTACTGTCGGGCGTGTGGATCTCGTCGGCGAGGACGATGCGGCCGGTCTCGTCGGTGCCGAACTCGTATTTGGTGTCGACCAGGATCAGGCCGTGCTGGGCGGCGAGCGCCTGGCCGCGGGCGAACAGCGCCAGCGAATAGCGCGCGACGATGTCCCACTGCTCCTGGGCCAGCAACCCCTGCGCGATGATCTGCTGCCGGGTCAGCGGCTCGTCGTGGCCGCCGTCGAAGGCCTTGCTGGTGGGCGTGATGATGGCCCTGGGCAGGATCTGGTTGTCGCGCAGGCCGTCCGGGAAGCGGTGGCCGTACATCTCGCGCTCGCCGGCCTTGTAGAGCGTCAGGATCGAGGTCGCCGTGGCACCGGCTAGATAGCCGCGCACCACCATCTCGACCGGCAGGATGTCGAGCCGCTTGCCGATCACCACGTTGGGATCGGGATATTCCAGCACGTGGTTGGGGCAGATGTCGCGCGTCGCCTCGAACCAGTACTTCGCCGTCTGGGTCAGGACCTGGCCCTTGTACGGGATGGCGCACAGGATGCGGTCGAACGCGCTCAGCCGGTCGGTGGCGATGATGATCCGCCGCCCGTCGGGCAGGTCGTAATTCTCCCGCACCTTGCCGCTGTAGTGATTGGGCAATTCGGGAATGAAGGCGTCGGCAAGCGTGGGCGCGTCGGTCATCGGCTCGAATCGGTGGAGTAAGTTCCGACCCTAGCACAATCGCGGGGTGCGATTGATAGGCCACGCATGGCTACCGCAACCACCGGCCCGCTGGAGCGTTGATGGCTGGCGTGTATTCCAATCGCGGGCCTGAAAGGGCCCGTGGCTCCAACGAAAGAGGTTGCGCCATGAACTGGAAGATGAAGTTCCTCGCCGCGCCCGCGCTGGCGATCGCCACGCTCGCGGCCATGCCCATGACCGGCACGATCGGCATCGCCCAGGCGGCCTGCGATCCGGGCGACCGGATCAACGGCTCGACCGCCGGATGGGCCGCCGGCAAGGCCAGGGAAGCCGGTTACTCGCAGGTCAGCATGGAGCGCAAGGGCTGCGACAATTACTGGCACGGCATCGGCACCAAGGACGGCCAGACCGGCCGGTTCGTGGTATCGCGGGAAGGCGACGTGCTGCCCGAAGGCGATTGATCGCCGTTTTGGGAAACCAAACAACGTCGTCTTTGCGAGCGAAGCGCGGCAATCCAGTCCGTCCGTCGCACCGCCTTGTCCCGTAAAAGCTGGGTTGCCGCGTCGCTTCGCTCCTCGCAAAGACGAGTTCGTTTAAGGCTCCAGCCCGGTCTTCTTCAGCATCTCGATGGCCGGCTGGATCGGCATGGCGAAGGTGATGCCCGACGGCCGGTCGGCGGCGCTGTCCTTGGTTTCCTGGACGTAGGTCGAGTTGATCACGCCCACGACGGTGCCGTCCGCCGGATCGACCATGGGCCCGCCGCTGTTGCCCGGAAAGCTGGTGGCGTCGAGCTGGTAGGCCATGATCTTCCGGTCGAGCGCCCGGATCATCTCGGGCGTCAGGTCGCCCGGCTTGACCTGCGCCCGGGCGATCGGCGTGACGGCCGAGACGATCCCACGGTGGGTCGCCGGATAGAGGCCGTAGACCGCTCCGACCGGATAGCCGGTGAACGCCACCTCCTCGCCCTCGCTGAGCGGCTTGCCGGTGAACAGGCGCAGCGCCGGCAGCGTCTTGCCCTCGATCTTCAAGAGCGCCATGTCGTTGTCGGCGTCGGCGGCGATCTGCTTTACCCGGAAGATCTCGGCATCGTCGCCCTGCCCCACATAGATCGACAGCGATCCGGCCGGCGCGCCGCGCACCACGTGGAGCGCGGTCAGGAGGTGGCCGCCGTCGCCGACGGCGAAACCGGTGCCGAGGATCACGTCCGGCGGCCGGCGCATATCCTCATGGGTGCCGATGGCGACGACGCTGGGCTTCACCGCAGCGATCAGCTCGACGATAGGCCCATCGGCGCGGGCGGGAACGGCCGCGAACGCGAGGAAAGCGGCGAGCATCAGGCGGCGCATCAGCGAATTTCCACCAGCATGAGGTCCTTGGGCATGATCGCGAGGAACGCCTCGGCACGGGCTTTCGCCTCGTTCAGGTCGCCGCCATCGCTCGCGACGGCAATCACCGCCGAGACGCCGGTCCAGCCGCTCAGGTTACCCATGGTCATCTCCAGCTTCGCCATCATGTCGCTGCTCACGTTTCCTCCATTCACCCTGTACCAGTAGAAGACGACGCGCTGCCTTCCGTGCTGAGCGAGGCGCACATATCGGACGCCGACCGGCCGGCCGTCAACGGTAAGCGTCGTGGGCAGGCGCTCGCCGAGGTCCTCCCAGCCGCTGCCCGCCAGGCTGTTTCCCCAACTCACCAGCTCCGCGCCCTGCTTCTGCAACCGGTAGCGGGCGATGTATATATCCACCGTGTCGGCGCCGCGCACGTAGCGTGCCATGCTCTCATCATCCGCACCGTGATAGACCGGTTGCCAGTCGAGCCCCTGATATGCGGTTCGCCGCCAACCGTCGGCTTCTTCGGGAAAGAATGAGCCGTAGATGGGTTCGGTCACGCGAATGCTGCCGAGCACCGCATAGAGCGGCGCGGGCACGGCGGCGAGCGCCGTCGCCAAGGCGACTAGCAGTAATCGCCGCGCCTCGCGGGGAGAGGCCGGCTCATCAGGGAACGTGACGTGCTGGCGCTTGGGCGCCGCCTCGGCGAACAGCCAGCAGACGCCGATATAGAGCGCCAGCACGAACAGGAAGAACCAGAAGCCGTAGATGATGTGGTCCACGTCCATGCCGCGCTCGCCCTGCGTGTGATAGACGATCAGCACGATGCCGACGGCGCGCAGCCAGTTGGCGACGATGGGCACGGCCACCGCCACAAGCACCGCCGCGACCCTGCGCGGCCATCTCCGGTACAGCAGGTACGCTGTCAGCAGGCCGATCTGGAACATCGCCGTCAGGTAGCGGATGCCCGAGCATTCCCGCGCCACGTGGAAGCGGTGCCAGGGCTGCGAGCCGTCCTGCAGGGTGATCATGAAGCCATCGGTCACGGTCGGAATGCCGGTCAGCCTGACCGACCAGACGACGACGTCGGCGGTCCAGCGCTGCAAGGTCGGCACCAGGAAGTCGCCCATCGGCGCCAGGAAGAACATGAACAGCAGCGGAAACAGCAGCAGCCGCACCACCGTCCAGCCGAACACCGCGAGCACGAGGCCCTGGACCATTCCGACCAGCGCCAGTTGCTGAACCACCTGCACCTGCGCCGCCCAGCCCAGCAGCCAGACCAGGGATGCCAGCAGCACGACACCGGCGCCGCGCCAGTCCGCGCGCGGCGCCGCGCCGGCCAGCCGGTCGCGGTCCTCCCACACCAGCCAGGCCAGGATCAGCGGCACCAGATAGGTGTGCTGGTAGCTGTCGTTGCTCCGCCAGATCGCTTCCATGGCGGCGGCCGTCTGCCAGAACACCGCCAGCAGCGCGGCCGCGCCAATGGCGAACACCAGGGCGGCAAGCCGCCAGCGCGACCATGTCGCGTCCTGCGCGGCAGGGCTCACGGCGCCAGCACCCGGTCGAGCACCTGCAGGTTGGCCTCCCAACCGTAGTTCGCCAGCACCCGGCGGCGCGCCGCCTGCCCGTCCGGCATGCCCAGCCGGCCGGTGAGCACGGCGACGACCGCGTCGGCGATGCCTTCGGCCGTGTCCGCCACCGCCAGCTCGCCCGGCTGCATGCCCGCCAGCCCTTGCGCCGCCTGGCGGCTGGCGACGACCGGCTTTTCCATGGCCATGGCCTCGAGCACTTTGTTCTGGATGCCCCGCGCCACCCGCAGCGGCGCGACGATGCAGTCGGCATGGACGATATAGTCCCGCGTGTCGGCGATGGCGCCGGTCACGGTCACGCCCGGGATGCCGGCCAGCGCCTGCACCTCGGGCGCGGGCTTGAAGCCGACGATGTAGAACCGGGCATCGGCCACCCGCTCGCGGACCAGCGGCAGGATGCCTTGGGCGAACCAGCAGACCGCGTCCACATTCGGCCAGTAGTCCATGGCGCCGGTGAAGGCGATCACCGGGCCGCCCGCCGGATAGGGATCGGGATAGGACCGGGCTGCCGAGAAGCGCTCGGTATCGACGCTGCTGGTGAGCGCGAAGGTCTTCCGGGCCGCCTGCGGCACGCGTTCGCGGAACAGCGCGGCTTCGGGCTCGGACACCAGCACGCAGGCGTCGACCTGCCCGGCCACCTGCGCCTCGAACCGGGCAAGCGTCCGCGCCTCGCGCTCGTAGAGCCAGCGCATGGGCCGGGGCATTGCCTGGGCGTACTGCGCCCATTTGTCGGAATCCACGTCTACCAGATCCATCACCGTGCGCAGGCCGGAAAGCCCGTCCAGATAGACGCCGGTCTGCGACGAATAGAGGAAGGCGGCGCGCGGCTTGACGCGGCTCACAGTAGCGCGCACCCAGTCGCGCATCGACGCATCACGGTAGCAGGCGACGCTGAGCGCCTCGCCGCGCAGCAGGCCGGTGAGGCTGCGCGCGCGGGCCTTCAACCGGGGTAGCGGCGCGAAGAAGGTGCTGGCGCAGACACCATCCAGCACGCCGGTGTGCTGCCAGTCCTCGGGATAGTCGATGAAGCAGCCCAGATGCACCCGCCAGCGTTCCGCCAGATGCTTCAGGATATGCCACGACCGGATCTTGTCGCCCTTGTTGGGGGGATATGGAATCCGGTGTGCCAGATAGAGCAGGTCTTCCATGGCGCTATCCCAGATAGCGCGAAACGAGCGGGCCCAGCCGGTTCGCCACGCCCAGCGGCAGACGCGACCACAGCGCGATCATCAGCTTGTACTTCGGGTTGTTCGGGCTGGCGTCGGGCAGCCGGTCGCCGCGCCGCAGATAGTATTCGTAGTGCAGCGCCTGGGGCTCGAAGCCGAAATTGCGCTTGAAGGCGAACGCGCCCGAGCCGGCCTTGCTGCGGCCGAAGTCGAACAACGTGCAGCCGCGGGCGCCCGCCCGGCACATCAGGTCGTAATACATGAAGTCGTTCGCGCCCACGCGCCGCGCCTCCAGCCCGCCGCCGCCATAATACGGCAAGACCTGGCCGCGGAAGTAGAAGTTGAGCACGGAACTCACCGGCACACCGCCGTCGGTGATCGTGAGGATGTCGGAGTCGTCCGGGAAGGCGCGCCTGAGCTCGGCGAACCAGCGCTTTGGGAACACCGGCGTGCCCAGGTTGCGCACGCTGGTGGCATAGAGCGCGAAAAACCGGTCAAGGCCGCCGTCGATCTCGCCCTTCAGGCCCCGGTCGATGGCCTTGCGCACCACGGCGCGCTGCTTGCGCGGGATCGCCTTCAGGTTGGCCTCCGGATCGCCGTTGATCGGGCGGCGGAAGGTGGCGTAGGTTTCGTCCTTCGATGGCCATCCGAGTCCGGTCTTCACCAGCGAGCGAAGCTCCAGGTGGTCCACGTCGATCAGATCGGCGAGCGCGGTCGCGTGGCCGGCCAGGGTCGCGACGATTTCGGGCGTGTCGCCGAGCGGCCCGCCATAGACGGCGAAGGCCGTCGACGTCAGCGAATGACCGAACAGCGCGCTTTTGATCCGCACCAGCGGCAGCACGCCGACGATCCGGCCGTCGTCCTCGGCCAGCAGATAGGGGCAGTCGTGGCCATAGGCGTTCTCGACGGCCGTCCGCCAGCCCCACAGATGGAAGAACGTGGCGGCGGGCGCGGCGCGGACATAGTCGTCCCATCGTGGCATGTCGTCCGACGAGGCTTCGCGGACCGTGACGGTCATGGCCGGCGGAACTTATCCATCGAAGAAAATCCGGTCCATGCGGTCCCACTCGAAGTCGCGCAGGGCGCGGCGGATCTTGCCTTCCATGGCCGACAGGCGGGAATAGTGCCGTACCCGGGACCGCAGTGGCGCGTCGCGCTGGCGGGGCTGGTCGGGGTCGATCTCCCAGGGGTGGAAATACAGCATGGCCGGTTGCCGGTCGCCCTGGTTCACCCGGCGCCAGGCCCAGCGCGACCAGGCATAGGGCAGCAGCCGGAAATAGCCGCCGCCGCCGCAGGGCAGCCGCTTGCCGAGCAATGTGACGGTGCTGACCGGCACCTCGGTGATGCCGTGTCCCTGCCCGGCGCGGTAGCTGAACCGCTCGCCGCCCGGCATGCCATAGATGTCGTGGGCGATGGGATAGATGCTGGAGCTGTAGGTATGCCCCTCCTCGGCCAGCACGTCATGAGCCCACGGCGTCCGGCCGTCGATGGAGAAGCTGGCCGCCCGGTAGCCGTTGACCGCCGTGCCCGACAGGTCCTCCAGCAGCGCCTTGGTGCGCCGCGTATCCTCGCGGAACTGGTCGGGCGTCATCTCGCCGACGCGGCGGTGGCGGAAGCCGTGGCTGGCGATCTCGTGACCGTCGGCGGCCATGCGCCGCGGCAGCGCCGGATAGCGCTCGGCGACCCAGCCCAGGGTGAAGAACGTGGCCTTCACGCCGTGCTCGGCGAACATGTCCATGACCCGGTTGGTGTTGCGCTCGACCCGGTGCGGCAGGCCGTCCCAGTCGGCTTCGCCGATCTGGCCGGCGAAGGCCTGGACCTGGAAGTAATCCTCGACATCGACGGTCAGCGCGTTGCGCATGCTAGAACGACGCCCGCACGTTGAACTGGATGACATTCTCGGTCTGGTCCCTGCCGGGCAGGTTCGAATCGAGCGTGGAGAAGACGTAGGCCAGCTCGGTGTTGAAGTATTTCGAGAAGGTGTAGTGCAGCTCGGCCCGGGCGCCATAGAAATTATCGACGCGGCTCGGTCCCAGATCGAAGTCCGTGTGCCGGTGGCGCAGTTGCAGGACGGCGCGCATGCGGTGGCTCAGCCGCTGCGAGAGGCGTGTCTTGATGTCGTACTCGAGGGCTTCCCGGCCCGTCGTATCGAACTGACGGATCTCGTAGTAGGCGCGCGCATCCCAGGACGTCAGCCGCTTTTCCCACTGGGCGTTCACCTCGAGCCGGTCGCTCCTGTAGGTGTCGTTCTCGACGCCGAACACGATGTCGTCCGGATCGAGGATGCTGCCGAAGTCGCTGACGAAATAATCGAAATCGTTGAACTGGCCGTCCTCGTTCATGTCGGCGAAGCGGCGATGGGTGGTGGTGATCTCGTGCTTGTAGGTGACCCCGAGCTTCCATCGCTTGTGGCGGTAGAGCGCGTCGGCGCCGAACGAGTTCTCGCCGTCCTGCTTACCGTACCACACCTTGACGTCGGTATTGCGCGACGGGTTGAAACGCAGCCCGGCATTCCAGGTCAACCCGTTCACGTCGTCGTTCAGATCCGGGTCGATGATCTTCTGATAGCCCGCCGAACCGGTGACGCCGAGCCAGCGGACGACGCGGTACTCGAGATCGACATGGAGGTCGGTTTCCCTGGAATCGCGCCCGTCGCCGCGCCGGCGCCTGTCGTACTCGCCGTCGAGCTTCCAGCGGAAGCGGCCGAGCCGGTCGCCGCTGTCCGCCGTCACCCGGCCGGTATGACTGAGATAGCTGTCGATGAACCGCGGCGTCGGGTCGTCGGGCCTGGGCTTGTCGACGGTCACGTAGCGTAACAGGTAGTTCCACTGCATGTCGGCGATATCGAACAGGCGGTGCTTGAAACTCGGCGCGACCGAATAGGACATGGTCTGGCGCCGGTTGATCGAGAAATTGGTGTCGGAGAACGTCACCGAGCCGGTGTTGTCGACGAACGGCTCGGCCATGATGCCGGTGGCGTCGATGTAGACGTGATCCTCGATCAGCTCGGCATGGAGCTTGGAGCGCAGATGGTTGCGCAGCTGGGTGCGGCCGTCCTTGACGAACTGCAGGAACGTGGCGTCGTAGTCGGCCTGGAATTTCAGCCGGTTGCCCTCGGCCTTGATCGCGATGCCGGGCTCGATCCGCAACACGATGTCGGACTCCTTGCCGACATTGTCCAGGTCGACGTTGTCGGTGTAGGCGACCTGGGCGTCGAGCCGGGGCGTGATGCGCCACTTGGCCGCCGCGGCGGGCTGGCGGGCGGCAAGCGCCGATATCAGGGCAACGGACAGGATGACGACGCATCTCGGGTTCACAACCCGCCGGCACCTCACCCGCAGCGCCCTCCCCCAAAGAACGCCAAGCTCAGCTCCTGTAATATTCGTAGTAGGACCCGAATCTCACCTTGCCGCCCATGAAGCGCGACTTGTTGAGCAGCAGGCTGATGTTGCGGCAGTCGCTGATCAGCGACAGTGCTTCCATCACCTGGGTCTCGCGGGTGCGGTCGGCCTCGACCACGAACATGATCTGGCCCATGCGGGCGGCCAGCACACCGGGGGCGCTGCTCGCGAGCACGGGCGAGCTGTCGAAGATGACGATCCGGTCATGATAACGGCGCGCCATTTCCTTCAGCAGCGCCGTCATCTTCTCCGACGACAGCAGCTCGGTGGCGCCCGGATGGGGCCGGCCCGCCGGCAGCACGGTCAGGTTGTCGATATTGGTGCGCAGCAGGCAATCGGCCACGTCGAGGCGGTCGTCGACCAGCACGTCGATCAGCCCCTTGTCGGCCTCGATGTCCAGCGCGCTCAGCAGCTGGGGCCGCGCCACGTCGGCGTCGATCAGCATCACCGTCAGGTCGCGCTCGGAGGCAATCGACAGCGCCAGGTTGATCGAGCAGAACGTCTTGCCCTCGCCCGGCTGGGTGCTGGTGACCATCAGCAGGTTGCCGTTGGGGATCAGGTCCGGGCTGCTCGGCAGCGCCTTGCGCAGCAGCTGCCGCTTGACGATGCGGAATTCCTCGGCGACCCGGGTCGGCGCGTCGTCGGGCACGACGAAGCCACCCTGGCGCAGCCGGTCCAGGTCGATCATGGCGGTCTGGGAACGGCGCCGCTCACGCGCCCGCTGCTCGGCGCTGGGACCGGACGGCGGCTCGGCGGATATCTCCTGCCCGGCGGTCAGCGGAAGCGGTTCGGCCTCGGGAACCGCGGCGGCCTGCTCGGGCACAGCCGGCGCGGGAG
>JBKJNE010000157.1:0-4430 GCA_046596015.1 Alphaproteobacteria bacterium | reverse complement strand
CGTGGTCAACCTGACGGCCCGCGCGCCCGACGGCACCGACAGTCTCAACATTTCCTATACCGCCTTCGGCCCGCTCTATCGCACCAAGCAGAATACGCGGGCGGTCGGCATGGACGGCGTGTTCCACGAATATGTTCACTACCTGCTGGAGATCGACGCCAAGCGCCGCTATCCGCTGTGGTTCCACGAGGGCTACGCCGAGTTCCTCTCGACCTTCGACGTGTCCAGCGACGGCCGATACAAGGTCGGCGCGCCGCCCATGCACCGGGTGCTGACCCTGGAAAAAACGCGGCGCATCCCGCTCGGCTCCCTGCTCAACGCAAAGGGATACGAGATCGGGCACGAGAACAGCGACTTCAACGCCGAATCCTGGCTGGTCGTGCACTACCTGATGACCGACCCGGACCGACGCGCCAGGCTTTACGCCTTCCTCGACCGGCTCAATACGCCGACGGTCGACGCCGTGCCAGTATTCGAAGAGGTTTTCGGCGAATCGGACGAGGCGTTCTCGCGCCACATCCGCCAGTACCGGCGGATGGCGAAATACGACGTCGAACGCTTCGACCGGCCGGACGCGGCGCTGCCCCAGCCCGCGATCCGCGTCCCGCCGGCCGACGAGATACGCGAGCAGCTCGCCTATACGCTGCTGCATTTCTCTCCCCAACAGGGCAAGGGCGTCGAACTGATCGAAGGGGCGATCGCCCTCAATCCCCGCAACATGCGGGCGAGGGCGCTGCTCGCGGCAGTCGCCATCACCAACAAGGATATTCCGAAGGCGGAGAAGGTCCTGGCCGACGCGGGCGCCGCCGCCGATAGCGATGCGGACATGCTGAGCCTCAAGGGCGAGCTCCATCTCCGCCGCGCGGCCGAGCTGGTCGCCGCCGCCAAGCCGGGCTGGGAGGCGTTCCTTGCCACCGCAACCGATTGCTACCGCCGGGCGCTGGCGATCGATCCCGATCACGTCCAGTCGTTGTCGGGTATCGCCCGCACCTGGCTGATCCAGCCGGGCAAGCTGCCCGACGAGGTTGTCGCGCTGATCGACCGGGCTGAACGGCTGCTTCCGATGAACCAGGAGATCGAGCTGACCGCGGCGCACATCCATCTGAAGCGCGGCGAGATCGTCGAGGCGGTCCGGTCCTACGAGCATGTGGTGGCGTGGGGCCGCGATCCCGACATCGTCCGCCAGGCCCGCGAGCGGCTGGACGCCATCTACGCCGTGGCTGGCGACGCCCGGAAGCAGACCATCAAGGCGACGCCGTAACAAATGTCGCCACCCCGGCATTGGCCGTTCAATGCGGCTCGGCGCCGGGCTTTCAGCATCCCGATACCTCAGCTATGATCAATTCCCTGAGGCCCGCCTCGGTTGGGGACGATGGTGAAGACGCTCACAGCGGCGCTCGTCTTGATTCTGCTCGGCGCGCCCTGCGCGGCCGCAGCGGAATCGTGCGATTTCGAGGTGCGGGGTCCGGACGGAATGACGCCTGCCGTCGATGAGGCGGTCGCCTGTGTCGCCGCCCGTTTCAAGTCGTTCGAAGCCTTGTATGGCTCCAGCGCGCTGGCGAACACCCTTCGCGCCGAATACGAGCGTTACGGGATTCCAGTCGTTCCCCGCGATGTCTCCGCTTCGCTCGCGGGCCCGGCCGCCGCCACGCAGAAGAACTTCATGGCCAGCCTAGAGGTGCTGCGCGAGGCGCGCGGCCTGGCCGGATCGATCGTCGGCGGCGAGGAGCGAGCGGCCTATTCGCGCTATCTGGACGCTGCTCTCCGAGGCTGGTCGGAAGCCATGGACTGGCTTATCGAGGACGCATGGCCGCAGCTCGTCACGCTCAAGGCGCGCGCGGCGTGGCACGAGGGGCGCCGCGGTGCGCCGCAGGCCGGCCGCGAGAGCCTCGATCAGGATCACCAGTCATGCGTCAACGGCCTGAATGCCGCGGCGGCTAGTCTCGCCAACCGGATCGAGGTCGCGGTGCTCGTTTCGGTACCCGAGCCGTTCACGACTCCCCGGCGGATGCCAGTGCTTCCGCGGGCGGTCGCTGATCCGCCGAAGCCCACGCCTGCCTGCGCCATCTTGGCGGACGCTGGCACGGCCCGCCGCTGGGACGGCGGATCGCGGCTGGGAGCCGGCGAATGAGCCCGGGCGTGCGCGCGTCGCTGCTCTCGCTGCTGATCGCCGGCGCGCTTGCCGGCGGCGGCGCCGCGCAATCCCGCGGCATCGATGGACAGTGGACGCGTGGGGACGGCACCACGGTGGATTTTGTCGAGCGCGACGGCAAGGTCGTGGGCCGGATACGCACGCCGAGCGCGCAGGCCGCCGGTACTTTCGGCTGGACATCGGGGGAACTGATCCTCGAGGCGATGCTCGACGCAGACAGGCTGACGGGCAAGCGCCACTTCCGCTTTCCGGTGTCCAACGCGCAGCAATGCCCGAGCGTACGCGGTGGCAGCAGCGTCCTGGAACTGAAGGTGGTGAGCGACACGATCATCGAAGGCCGGTGGCACAACAGTCTCTTGCAGGGGGACTGCCGGGTTACCCAAGGTGCTTGGGCACCCGAGGAGTACCGCCGAGCGACCGCGGCGGCGGCCGATGCCGGCATCGCGGCGGAGCCTGCCGCTGGCGAGACGGTGCCGATCGATATCGATCGGCTGACCGAAGCCGACCTTGACACCATGTGCGCCGACTGCCTGGAGCAGGCCGCCGATTTCATTGCGTTCAAGGACAGCTATCCGGCAGTCAAGCAGCGGTGGCTCGACCTCGCGGAGCGCCTTCGCGCGATCGCCGACGACGGCAAGCGCGGCCGGATGGAGGCCGAGTTGAAGGAGCTCGATGCTGCCCTGAAGCCGCCGCCGCCAGCCGATTTCAGCGTCACGGACTACTATGCGGGGCTGTTGCGCGCCGGCTGGCGACGGCATGCCTACGCGCTCGACCAGTCGCTGGGCACACGGATCGAGGGCCAGAAGGAACTGCTCCGCTACCTGACCGGCAGCACGCTCGACGGCTGGCTGGTCGAGCGCGGATACGATCCTGAGGTCGGTGCCTCGCTAAGCGCCTCGGAGCGCGAGGCGCTCGCGGCGGCGGGTGCGGCGCAGCGTAAGCTCGAGAGCCAGTTGCGCCGTCGTCAGCGCTACCTCGAGCAGCAACTCGCGCTCCATGACCAGTTGACGCGGGAGGCCGGGCAAGCCGAAGCGGCCGTGGACGCGCTCGAGGCCGAGATACTGCGCACCGGAGTCGCGCTCAGGGCATGCCTCAAGGCCTGCCGCCGCTGATGGTCTAGGAAGACACGATTGCCGGCCCGGCGGAAGGGGCGCCTTATCTGGAAATCGCGTAGAGCGTGACCGTGCCGCTGACCTCGGATGCGACCGCCAGCAGCGGCACGCCCAGCGGATTGCCGTCGGCCGGGATGAAGCGGACGCCTTCCGGTCCCAGGTCGCCGACCGCGGCCAGGTCGCTCTTCAGCGAGAAGTCGAACGAGGTGATGAAGGTGCGGTTGTTCTCATAGGTGACGAACGAGGGCGCCGCCGGATCGCTGACGTCGAACACCATGATGCCGCCGGTGCGCTCCAGGCCGATGAAGGCGTAAGTGCGTCCGCCGATCACGCCCACATCGACGCCTTCGGGCTCCGGACCCTTGTCGTCGCTGCGGCTGTCGCCCTTGTTCTCGTCGTTGTTGTTGTTGAAGTTGTTGCCCAGACGGTCGGCGGTGATGCGCTCGATCTGATCGCCGCTGTCGTGGACCAGCTTGCCGTTCGCGTCCCAGATGGTGAACGACCGCGCCCCATAGGTATGAAGCTGGTCGATGTCGCCGTCGCCGTCGGTATCGCCGTCGATGGTCGAAATCTTCAGCCGGGCCAGCCGCTTGCTCTGTGCGTCGTCAAGCGCCTTCGCGTCCAGCTTGGCCTTCTCGACGCGCTCGTCCTCCTTGCGCGCGTCGCCCTCGTTGGCGCTGATGATGTAGGTGGCGCCCTTGACCGTGAACGCGGCGATGGCATCGGGCATGTAGAGGCCGCGCGACGGCACCGGCGCGATGTCGATGGCGCTGTCCTTGTCGTTGGGATCGAAGCCGTTGCCCGGCTTGCTGTGGTCCTTCACGCCCAGCGGCAGGATGCCGAGGAGCTTGCCGGCGGCGATATCGATCTTGGCGAAGGCATTGGCCTCCTGCAGTCCGACCCACGCCGTCTTGCTGTCGGCCGAGACAGCGACATATTCGGGCTCGAAGTCGGTCTTGGGTTCCTTGCCGGGGAACACGCGCACGCCCGCGGCGCGCATGTCGGCGGCGGTGAGGCCCTCGAACCCGACCGTAACGGCCTTGGCCGCAGCGACACCGCCCGAGATGTCGATGATGCTGACCGAGCCGTCGGGGTCCATGGTGTCGGTCGGTTCGCCCTCGTTGGCGGTCAGCACGTAGCGGCCATCGGGCGAGAACGTCACCATG
>JBKJNE010000370.1:0-4216 GCA_046596015.1 Alphaproteobacteria bacterium | reverse complement strand
CGCCGCGCCAAGGCCGCGCACCGTATTGGGCGGCTGGACGGTGCAGGGCCAGGAATTGCGGTGATCTGCCACTGCGAGATCCTGTTCTCCGTTGACCAGCACGTGTGGCACCACCGGAACGCCCAAAGCCTCGAACACGGCTTTGGCCAACTGCTTCCTGGCAGCCAGCCGGCCGCCGAGCATCGAATCCCTGATCGAAATGGACTCGAAGAAGGTTAGGCCATTCTTGCCCCAGCCATATTGCCAATATCTCTGGAAAGGGAGCAGGGGCAGATAGGGGATACTCCTGCTGTGCGCTCCCTGCATGAGGATCTTGGCCTGATAATCGGGGTGATACCGGCGGCACAACCGCCACAAGGCGACGAAATGGTTTTTTATCCGATCCTCGGAAAATGCATCGAGTTCGTTGAACAGGCTGACGACGGCCGAAAGGGCTGTCGCGGTGACACGCTCATGGTGGCAGCCGATGTAGACGACCACCTGCCCGTTGTCCTCGAAAGCCGATGCCGTCCGGACGAAACCGCGCATTTCGTTCAGCGCCGCGAGGCACAGGGCCGCGAGGAAATCGGCGAGTCCCACCGGCGTCTCGAGGGAGAGCGGCTGGCCGTCCCCGGCGCGTCCTTCATGCCGGAACCAGGAGCCGAGCGCGCCAAGGATCACGTCGGCTCGGGTACGGGCAACGCGCAGGTCGCCATCCTCGATCAGCAGGCCGGCGAGCAGGCCTGCTTCGGTCGCGTAGGGATTGGGTCCCAGGAAGGATTTCAGCAGGCGGAATTTGATCATCTGGCGCTCAGGCGGGCTTGCGCGCGTGGCAATAGGATAGCTGCCAACCGACCACACACCGATCCTGGGTCTGGAGGATGGTGAAATAATCGTCCAGCGCACGGTCTATCACTTCGAGGCTGGCCACCAGCCCGAACAGCCCCTTGAAGAATATCGGAATATCGCTCCGGCTCGGGAAGATCCATGGTACGTCGCGATAGTCTTCGATGACGGTGGTGAAGCCCAGCGTCGCGCAAATATCCGCCATACTTCCGGGCGCGGGAAAATTTCCTGTATGCCCGCTCGGGCAATGTTCCATCACGAAGACGTCGAGCCAGCGGGCAAGATTGCTGCCAGCCGCGACGTCGCAGACGGCCAGCTCGGCTCCGGGCTTGAGTACGCGATAGGCTTCGCCGAGCGTCGCACTGTGCGAACTGCTGTGATGGAGCCCGACCAGGCCAAGCGCGACGTCGATGGATCGATCAGGGATGCTGATGAAACGTTCGACCGGATTGTCGATGGTCCGGTAGACCGGATTGAGCCGCGCCCGTAGTGCCGGGTTGGGTTCCACGCAGACGTTCGTGACCTTGCCGTTCAGCCGTCGGTGCACCTCGTCGGACAAATAGCCGCCGGCCGCCTGGATATCGAGCACCTCCATCCCTGGCTCGATGGTCACATAGGCGAGCAGCGTGTCACGCTCGTTGTTCCGCACGGTGGCATAGTCCCGCATCGCCTCCGGCGACGAGACGGTGGGAAAATTGTGCGTCCTTGCAGAATCAGTCACTATCACGCCCCATCGGTAACCAGGCAGAGAGTCGTTGACGAGGGGCAATACGTATTAGACTTAGACGTATTTTCCAGCTCTTCGATGGTCATGACGGCTTCCCTCCTGGCGCGGCGATCAGGGCTTCCTGGCGGCGTCTTCCTTCTGGATGAAGGCCACCAGCGTGCGCGCGTCGGGCACGCCGGTCTCGGGAATCCCGGCCGACTTCTGGAACGCGAGCAGCGCTTCCTTGCTCGAGGCGCCGTAGAGGCCGTCGGGCGTGCCCTGGAACATGCCCTGCGCCTTCATCTTCTCCTGCATCCACTTCAGCGTGGACTGGCGCAGCGCCGCGCGGGCGTCGCCCACCGTCACCTCGACCAGCTGGGACTGCTCGGTCACCTTGTAGGGGGCGAAGAAGTTCATGAGCTGGGCGACCGCCGTCTCGAAGCGCAACGCCGGCTGCGTCGTGCAGTAGTTGCGCACCATCTGGCCGACGACCGCCGCCTCGGTCACCGGCGACACGTCGAAGGTCTGGGCCTGCAGCCGGTTGATGCCGGTGAGGTAGCCCTCCATCCACGACATGTAGGGCATGACGTCCTGGGCGCTCTTGTCCACCGCCGCCATGAAATCCGAGCACGGCCGGGCGCCGATGCCGCGGACGATGTAGTTGCCCTTGGGATCGGAGGCATGGGCGCCCTGGGTCGCCATGGCGGCAATCAGCAGGGCCGTGGCAGCCGCCGTGCGGATGAAACTGTTCATATCGACTCTACCCATGATTGTTGGCGTCGCGGGAGTGCGGCGGCGGAGTGTAGCGGCAGGCCAAGCGGGAGACAAGGCGACCGACCGGCGGCGTCGCTAACATGATGCCGGAAACCAGCCATTTTCCGCCTGCCGGAAAACCCCTGGCAACGCCTTGGCCGGCCACGCGAAAATGCAAAAAAAATTTAGCTTGATTCCGGGGGTCGAAACTCATATTTGACTGTCTGCCCAATAGTCGCACGTGCCCATAGGCGCCGGCACAACGTCCCCAAGGGATGAGGCGTCATATAGCAACGACGGTGAGGGCTTTTTTGGTCTCAGTCGGCTGTCCAAAAGCCGGCGACACTGAAGAGGCACACCATCTTTGCCCCATGTGCGGATCGGTCCTCCCGCTCCAACCTAAGGCACCCACCGGAGTTTTCGCCAGCAGGCGTTTGCTCCATTTCGGTCTGTAGGGAACTTCTCGGGATCGGGCGCCTCCATCGCGTCTCCTGTGCGGTCACCTGCCGGCAGCAATGAAGGTAGGGGATCAGTCTTATGGCGACCCAACGCGTCCTTGACTATCTTGCCACCACGCGGCCGGAAGGCCCGTGCCTCGTCGTCGATCTCGACGTCGTGCGTGAAAATTACCTGTCGTTCGCCCGGGCGCTGCCGGAGACGCGCATCTTCTATGCGGTGAAGGCCAATCCGGCGCCGGAAGTGCTGAACCTGCTGGCCGGGCTGGGCTCGAGCTTCGACACCGCCTCGGTGACGGAGATCGAGATGGCGCTGGCCGCCGGCGCGACGCCGGACCGCATCTCGTTCGGCAACACCATCAAGAAGGAACGCGACATCGCGCGCGCCTTCCAGCTCGGCATCGACCTCTATGCGGTCGACTGCGTCGAGGAGGTGGAGAAGATCGCGCGCCAGGCGCCCGGCGCCCGCGTGTTCTGCCGCGTGCTGGCCGACGGCGCCGGCGCCGAGTGGCCGCTCTCGCGCAAGTTCGGCTGCGTCCCGGCCATGGCCGTGGGCGTGCTGGAGACGGCCAAGGAACTGGGCCTGTCGCCCTACGGCATCTCGTTCCACGTCGGCTCGCAGCAGGGCAACGTGGAGGCGTGGGACCGTGCGCTGGCCGATGCCTCCATGGTGTTCCGCGCCCTCGCGGAGCGCGGCATCCAGCTGTCCATGGTCAACATGGGCGGCGGTTTCCCGACCCGGTACCTGAAGGACGTGCCGAGGGTGGACGCCTATGCGCAGGCGATCTTCGGCGCGCTCCGACGACACTTCGGCAACCGTCTGCCTGAGACCATCATCGAACCGGGCCGGGGCATGGTTGGCGATGCCGGCGTGATCAAGGCCGAGGTCGTGCTGATCTCCCGCAAGTCGGACGAGGACAATGTGCGGTGGGTGTATCTCGACATCGGCAAATTCGGCGGCTTGGCGGAAACCATGGACGAGTCCATCCGTTATCCCATCCGCACGCCGCGCGATGGGGATGCGGTCGCCCCCTGTGTCCTGGCCGGCCCGACATGCGATTCGGCGGACGTGCTCTATGAACGGACCCCCTACCCGCTCCCCATTTCCCTGGAGATCGGCGACGAGGTTCTGATCGAGGCGACCGGCGCGTACACCAGCACCTATGCGTCGGTTGCCTTCAACGGATTTTCGCCCCTTCAGGCGATCGTCATCTAAGGCACGGACATGATCGTGATCCGCAACGAAACGGCGCTGGACATTCCGGCGCGGGAAACCCTGCTGGACCGGGCGCTGCCCGGCCGGCACCTGAAAACCTGCGAGAAGCTGCGGCGGGGCCAGTCCCCCGCCGAGGGCCTCGCCTTCAGCGCCTGGCAGGGCGCCCGGCTCGCCGGCACGGTCCGGCTGTGGCACGTCGAGGCCGGTTCGGCCGGCGGGGCGCTGCTGCTCGGCCCGATCGGCGTGCTGCCCGAATGCCAG
>JBKJNE010000321.1:0-4316 GCA_046596015.1 Alphaproteobacteria bacterium | reverse complement strand
GACCAGATGGCGCGGCTGCGCGCCGACCGTTCGCTGGTGAAGAACTTCGTCGAGGAGACGCTGCGCTACGAAACGCCGATCCTCGGCCTGTTCCGCCAGGCGACCCAGGACGTCGAGTTGAACGGCACGGTCATCCCGAAGGGCACCATCATCTTCATGGCCTACGGCTCGGCCAACCGGGATGAGGACAAGTTCGACGACGGCGAGACCTTCGACGTAACCCGCAAGAATGCCGGCGCCCAGATCGCCTTCGGCATGGGCGCCCATTTCTGCCCGGGCGCCATGCTGGCCCGTCGCGAGATCTATTCCGCGTTCGAAATCATGCTCGACCGGATGGACGACATCCGCCTCGCCCGCCCGCTGCAGGACCAGACCCACGAGCCGAGCATCTTCCTGCACCAGCTCCGCGAGTTGCCGATCACGTTCAGGAAGCGCTGATCAGCCCTTCGCGGCCCGCTTCGCCTGCTTGCGCTCCAGCAACTGCTCGCGGGTCTGGCCGTAGAGCAGGTTCTTCGCCTCTTCGGAAATCTTGCCCGGCGTGGCGGCGATTTCCCGGCCCAGCGCATAGGCGCGCTTGACCGCCGGACGCTCACCCATCGCCTCGAACCAGCGTTTCAGGTGGGGCGTGTCGTTCAGGTCCTGGCCCTGCAGCTCGTGCAGCGTGATCCAGCCCCAGCAGGCCATGTCGGCGATAGAGTATTCGTCGTTGGCGATCCACTCGCGGTCTTCGAGCTGATCGTCGAGCAGTCCCCACAGCCGCGCCACCTCGTTGGTATAGCGGTTGATGGCGTATGGCAGTTTCTCCGGCGCATAGGCGCGGAAATGGTTGGCCTGGCCGCCCATGGGACCCAGGCCGCCCATCTGCCACATCACCCATTCCAGCACCTTGGCGCGCTTGAACGGGTCCGTCGGCAGGTACTTGCCGGTCTTCTCGGCCAGGTGGATCAGGATGGCGCCGGATTCGAAGATCGACAGCGGCGCGCCGCCCGGTCCCTTGACGTCGTGGTCGACGATGGCCGGCACCCGGTTGTTCGGGCTGACCTTCAGGAAGTCCGGCTCGAACTGCTGGCCGACCATGATGTTGATCGGGATGATGTTGTAGGGCAGGCCGGTCTCCTCCAGGAAGATGCTGACCTTCCAGGTATTCGGCGTCGGGAAGTAATAGAGATCGATCATCGTCCGGTCCTCACGCGATCAGGATGTAATAGGCGGATGCCGCCACCATGTAGCACAGCGCCAGCAGGGTCGACTGGATGCCGACGATGCGCCCGAAGCTGGCCATCTCGTGTTTGCTGTAGCCCCAGGCATGCAGGTAGCGGGCGACGGTGAACAGGGCGCCGCCGAAATGCACCATCAGCGACGGCGCGCCCGACCATTCCAGCGCGATCAGCAGCGCCAGGCCCGTCGGCACATACTCGGTGTAGTTGGCGTGCACCCGGGCGATGCGGTCGGCGGTCTTGTCCTCATTGCCGAAGTTCTCCACCGTCGAGCGCACCCGATGATGGAGCACGTTGTAGGTCAGGATCACCAGCAGCAGGCCCAGCGCGGCCGTGTAGTACAGCGTCACCGGCACCTGGGTGAGGCCGCGGCCGATCGGGATGCCCGGCCCCAGGCCGATGGCGACGACCACCAGGCTGATGCCCACGGCAAAGCATGCCCAAGCGCCCTTCATGAACCCGCCGAAGATCCGGATCAGCGCGGGCGGCGGCTTGTAGGGCTGCGCCTCGGGCGCCTTCATGTAGGGCAGGATGCGGCGGTAGGCGTAGGTGATGCCGACCCCCACCATGATGAAGGCAAGACCCACGGCCGTGCCGAACACGCTCAGATTGACGCCGTGCATTTCCTCCCCCTGTGCCGTTTCCGCGCGCACTATAATGCATGGCGACATCCGCCTTACAATCGGCATCGCTGGCAGGTCTCTGCAGCCTTGCAGGTGAGGCTTGAGAAGCACTAAGTTGCACGCCACAAATCCGGCACCGGACTCGGCGCGTACAGCGTCTGTCCATACCGAACCTCCAGGGGAGAGCCATGACCACTGCCCTCACATATCCGCCGCGCACGCTGGGGCCGGAACAGGAGGCCATGCGCGCCGAAGTGCGTGCTTTCCTGCAGAAGGATTACGCCACCGGCGGCTTCGGCCGCGGCCAGGAGGCCATGGCCCGCTACGACGTGGAATTCTCGCGCCGCTGGGGCCAGGCCGGTTTCATCGGCATCACCTGGCCGACGCAGTATGGCGGCCGCGGATTGACCTTCCTCGACCGCTACGTGGTCACCGAGGAGGCGCTGGCCGCCGGGGCGCCCGTCGGCGCCCATTGGGTCGCCGACCGCCAGAGCGGTCCGTTGCTGCTGAAATACGGCACCGAGGAGCAGCGCCAGCGCTTCCTGCCGAGGATCATCGCCGGCGAGGCGTTTTTCTGCATCGGCATGTCCGAGCCGGACAGCGGCTCGGACCTGGCCTCGGTGCGCATGTCGGCGACGCGCACGGCCGGCGGCTGGCTGCTGAACGGCACCAAGCTGTGGACCTCGCTCGCCCATATCTGCCACTACATGATCGCCCTGGTGCGCACATCGCCCGTCAATCCGGACAACCGGCACGAGGGCATGAGCCAGATGATCGTCGACCTCAAGGCCCCCGGCGTCGAGATCCGTCCGGTCTACAACCTGTCCGGCGAGCACCACTTCAATCAGGAAGTCTTTACCGACTATTTCGTCCCCGACGAGAACGTGGTCGGCGAGATCGGCGCCGGCTGGGAACAGGTGATGAGCGAGCTGGCCTATGAGCGCAGCGGCCCCGAGCGCATCCTGTCCACCTTCCAGACGCTGGTCGAGCTGGTCCGCCAGGTGGGCGACGACCCGTCCGAGGTCGAGGCGCGCGCCATCGGCCGGCTGACCGCGCACCTGATGACCCTGCGCGGCATGTCGGTGTCGGTCGCCGGCATGCTGGCCGACGGCAAGATGCCGGTCACCGAGGCGGCGCTGGTCAAGGATGTCGGCACCAACTACTGCAAGGAGGTGCCCGAGGTGGCGCGGCTGATCTGCCCGCCCGAAGACGGCGCCGGCAGCAACTCCAGATACGAGAAGATGCTGAGGACGGCGACGCTGATCGCGCCGTCGCTCACCATCCAGGGCGGCACCCGCGAGATCCTGCGCGGCATGATCGCAAGGGGGCTTGGCCTACGATGAACGACATGCGCACGCTGATCCTCGACACCGCGGAACGCATCTTCCGCGACCTCTGCGACCAGGCTCTCGTCGACAAGGCCGAGAAGGGCGAATGGCCCGCCGGCCTGTGGCAGACGCTGGAAGACTCCGGCCTGACCCAGGCGTCCGTTCCCGAGGAACGCGGCGGCGCGGGCGGCACCCTCGGCGATGGTCTCTATTTCCTGAAGGCCTCGGGCCGCTATGCGGCGCCGCTGCCGCTGGCCGAGACGCTGATCGCCGGCGTGCTGCTGGCCGAGGCGGGCGCCGACGTGCCGGCCGGCCCGCTCACCATCGCGCCGGTGCGCGCGGGCGAGGTCATCGAGTTCAGGGACGGCAAGCTGTCGGGCACCGCCTCGCGGGTGCCGTTCGCGCACGGCGCCGCGGCCATTGTGGTGGCGACCTCCGCCGGGCTCGCGATCGTCGATCCGACAAGCGTGAAGATCGACCGTGACAAGAGCATGGCCGGCGAGCCGCGCGACACCGTGATCTTCGACGGGGCGTCCGCCACCATCGTCGGCAAGGTCCCCGCCGGCCGCATCTGGCAACTCGGCGCGCTGGCGCGCTCGGTGCAGATGGCGGGAGCCCTCGAGGGCATCCTCGCCATGTCGGTGCAGTATGTGCAGGACCGCAAGCAGTTCGGCCGGACCCTGTCCAAGTTCCAGGCCGTCCAGCAGTCGCTGGCGGCCATGGCCGGGCAGGTGGCGGCGGCCTCCTCGGCGGCCGACACGGCCATCGAGGCGACCGAGGCGGGCGACCCGGGCGTCTCCATCGCCGTCGCCAAGGCGCGTGTCGGCGAGGCGGCCGGCATCGCCGCCGAACTGGCCCACCAGGCCCACGGCGCCATCGGCTTCACCCACGAATATGCCCTGCACCAGTTCACCCGGCGGCTGTGGGCGTGGCGCGACGAGTTCGGCGGCGAGCCTTACTGGCAGGCCGAGATCGGCCGCCAGGTGGCCAAGGCCGGCGCCGACAATCTGTGGAAGTTCGCCTCGCGGACGTAAGGACCCCTCAGGCTTCGCCTTTATTGTCACCCCGGACTTGTTCGGCGATTATCCCCTTCCGACAAGTAAGGAACTGTGCTATACAATATGTATGAGCACGAAATCCCCAACTGC
>JBKJNE010000267.1:0-3369 GCA_046596015.1 Alphaproteobacteria bacterium | reverse complement strand
GAAATTCTGCGCTCGGTCGGTGTGCAGACAGTGCCGGTATTCGCGTTCACCAGCTTCGCATCCGGCATCCGGCACATCGGCGACCACCCGGCCCGCTACGTCTACAAACCCAACGGTTTCCTGTCGACAGCCATGGACAGCTATGTCGGGCAGCTGGACGACGGCGCCGACATCATCGATTACCTCCAGGCGCAGCAGTCCCTGTGGCCTTACGAACAGCCGCCGGATTTCATCCTCATGCCCTACCTTCAGGGCGTCGAGATCGGAGTAGGCGCGTACTTCAACGGCGCCGAATTTCTCCAGCCCGCCTGCATCGATTTCGAGCATAAGCGCTTCTTTCCGGGCGACCTGGGCGAGTTGACGGGTGAGATGGGTACGGTGGTCTCCTATCGCGGCGGCGAGCGCCTGTTCGAGGCGACGCTCGGCCGGATGACGGCGCTGCTCGCCCGCACCGGCTACTGCGGCTACATCAACGTCAATACCATCGTGAACGAGGACGGCATCTGGCCGCTCGAGTTTACGTCCCGTTTCGGCTATCCGGGATTCGCCATTCTGGATCCGCTCCAGGTCGACAGCTGGGCCGACATCTTCGCCAAGGTCTGCCGTCGCAGCGGCGCGACATTCGAGACACGGGACGGCTTTGCGGTGGGCGTCGTGCTGACGGTACCGCCCTTTCCCTATCTGGGTAGCAGCCCACCCTCTCCCTCGGGACTACGCATACTCTTTCGGAGCCCGCTCAGCAGCGCGGAGTCCGAGCACCTGCACTACGGCGAGGTCGCGCTGGAGAACGGTCGCCTTGTGACCGCCGGCGTCATAGGCCAGGTCATGGTGGTGACTGGCACCGGCCAAACCGTTGAAGAAGCCCAGAGTGCCGCATACAGAGTCGTCGAAAAGGTTGCCGTTCCGAACCTTCGGTATCGCAACGACATCGGTGACCGCGTTGCGGCGCGCGACCTGGGCCTGCTTCGGATGTGGGGCATACTTCCCGACGTCGGCGTTGAGAGAGCCGTAAATGACCGCCGCTGACTCGCTGGATTTCCCAGCCTTCTTGGAAGCCGAGCTCAGGGGCGAATCTTGGCCGGCTGTGCGTTGTGAGCGCCAGCGGCGCTCGGCCTGCGTCGCCACGCTTCAAAGGCTCGAAGCCTACATATCGAGCGACGAATCGAGTCTGCAGCGGCAGCGTGCGATCCTGAGCGAGTGCCAGGAAGCAAGCCCCGCGCGCGCCATTGCCGAGGCCACGATTGCCGAATATCAGCGGTCTCTGCAGACGCTGTACAAGCGCAGGGCGAAGCTGATCGCAAAATCCCCGTCGGACGATCGGAAGTAGCGGGCGTCAGGACGGGCCCGTTACGCCCCGTCGATGAATCCGCCGGGATCCTTCGGTCGAAAGCGGCCCGCGCCGCTGCCCTTCCTTGCCTGTGCCAGCACCATGAAAACGGCGGCGATGCGGTCTGCCTTGGAATAAGGCTGCCGGAACAGCTCTTCGGGAAAGATGTCGGGGTCCACCTCGGCATAGTCCAGCGACCAGGCGTCACGATCGATGATAGGGTCCAGCATCCTCGCGAGAATGTCGGCCCCCTCGACGATGGGTGTTCCCGTGTAGAGCATCAGCCGCCCGCCCTGGTTCAGCTTGGCGAATGCCTCCGCAACGATGCGGCAAGCGATGTCCGTCCCCCAGTCGCCACCGCCATCCCTGTAGGTGCGGCCGGAGCGGTCGACCAGGAACGGCGGGTTGCTGACGATCAGGTCGGCCGCTTCCGGCACGCTGTCCAGGATGTCGCTGTGTCGGATTTCAACCGCCGCAATGTCGTTGAGGCGCGTGTTCACCTCGCTCATCCACAACGAGGCGGCGCTGATGTCGGTCAGGATCAAACGTGGACGGTTGGTCAACAGCGTGGCCGCAAACAGCCCCACGGCCCCAGCCCCCGCGCCGACATCGACGATGATATCCGGCAGGAACCTGCTGTCCCGGAGAAATTCGGCCCGGATGGCGCGGCAGGTTCGGTAGGTGTCCGGCCCGAAAAAGACCGAGTCCTGCTGGGTGGTGGGAAATGCGGAATGGGCGATGAGCAGAGGCCCCAGGCTCGAGAAGCGCACTGTACTTTTCAGTAGCGCGCCCTGCTGCTCGAGGACGCCGGCCACCTCCATCAGGTCGAGTACAATGCCTGCAAGCACTTCAGGCGCGAAAGGCCTGCTCCATCCGAAGATGTCCGTGGGCGACAGTCCAAGCTCATTGCCGGGACGGCGGTTCACGATCTCATGGCTCAGCGGCGCACAGGTGGTGAAGCGGTACCCTGTCGATTCGAGCACCCTGCCGAGTTCGATCAGGGCCTCTTGCCGCTGGTCCATTGGTTCCCCGTTCCTATTCCCGGACCCGCCGGCGCGGGAGCCATTCCACGCTGGACGGCGCCGGACCATACCGGCGCCGTCCTCGGCGAGAACCGGATAGGCCGTTGTGCCGCGGTCAGTATTCGACGTAGGGCTCGGACGGAGGCCCGTAGTACTGGGTCGCTGCCGGCTGCGCCGGATAGGTCTGCGTCTGGTAAGTCTGGGTCGCCGGATAGGTCCGGGCCGGATAGGTCTGGGTATAGGTGGTTTCCTCGATCCATGCAGCTGGATACGGAGCTGCCCACCGCGGCGGCGGAACCCACGCTGAGCCACGCGGCACGGCGTTGGCTTCCGCCGTGCCCACACGCCGCATGGTGCTCTTGACCGATTGGTCGATGCAGGACGGGACGACGCCTGACGAGCGGTCCGTCTCACCCAGCTTCTCGCACAGGTAACGGGCGGTCAGCTTCACCCGCTGGCGCAGCTCCGCGCGGCCTTCACCCGTGCTCAGGTCCAGGTCCGCATAGCTCACGGCCGTCGCGGCCCGCTTTACGCCGGGCAGCTTGCCGTCATATCCTTCGACGATGATTTCATCGATGACCTGCTGCGCGTGGGCGGGCGCCGTGGCGCACAGCGCCGCGATGCCGGCGATGGCGACGAGCGTCTTCGAGAATGGTAAATTGGTTTTCATAGATCGCATCCTTCTTGAAAGGGCGGGATGCCGACCTTAACGCCTCAATAAACCCTCGGTTCCTGTTGGCTGCCAGTCGTCCGGCCACTAACATGGCGTCCGAACCAAACCGGGGCCATCGGTCGGCCATCAGCCAATCAAGGAAAAAGGGGATTCCCGTGCGCCAGACCATGCCGTTGGAAGTGGGAATACCGGTGGTCGACCTCGACCGGATGTACGCGTTCTACACCCAGGTGCTGTCCTGCACCGAAGCCCGCCGTGCCGATATTCCAGCCTCGCTCAGCAGCAGCCTCGGCGTCGCGCCCGACGGCTACATCAACATCTGGCTGAAGACCCCGGGCAACGAGGTC
>JBKJNE010000243.1:0-3597 GCA_046596015.1 Alphaproteobacteria bacterium | reverse complement strand
GCCGCCCGTCGCCAGCCCCAGCAGCCCGCTGGTCACCATCAGCACGTCGAAGCCGGGGCTCAACCGCAGCAACAGCAGCGCCGCCGCCAGGATCGTCGAGGCCACGTAGAACAACAGCCGATGGCTGAACCGGTCGGTCGCCGCCCCGAACAGGATTTTGCCAACGATGCCCGCGAACGCCATGATCGACATCAGGACCGCGGGGTTTTCGCCGGCGATGGCGCGGTCCTGCACATAGGGCACCAGGTGCGCCTGCACGCCGCCGAACACCATGGTCAGGAAGCCGAAGGCGATGGCGGCGGCCCAGAAGCTGCGGTCGCTCAGGATGCCGCGGGTGGTCCATGCCTTTGCCTTGGCGGCCTGGGCGATGAGATGGGGCTTGGTCGATTCCGGCTCCGGCGCGATGCCCTTGTCCTCCGGGCCGTTCGCCACCACCAGCCAGACCAGCGGGACGATACCCGCAAGGACGATGAGCGCCATGGTGTAATGCGCGTGCCGCCAGCCCTCGTTCGCGATCAGCCACGTCACCACGGCCGGCATGACAAGCCCGCCGACCGACGTGCCGACCGACGACCAGCCGATGGCCAGGCCGCGCCGCGAGCGGAACCACTTGGCCGCCAGGGTCGATGACGCCAGCGGACCGGCCATCAGCACGCCCATGGAAACCAGCAGCGCATAGGCGGCGACGAACACCCAGAGGACCGGCGCGGCGCCGGCTATGGCGAACCCGGCTGCCATGGCGACCGCGCCGCCGATGATCAGCAGGCGGATGGACTTGATGTCCATGGCGCGGCCGGCGAACGGCGCGACGAGGCCCATCACGACGTTGAGCAGCATCAGGCCCAGCATGATGTCGAACCGGCTCGCGCCGAACTCGTCGGAAAGCGGCTTCACCCAGAAGCCATACACATACACGGTCAGTCCGAACGTGATGGCCTGGAAGGTCATTCCCACGCCGACCACGTTCCATCCGTAGTACCAAGGCATCCCGCTTGTCTCCCCGGATCAGCGTGGCGCCAAGCTTAGGCGGGGCGTTCGCGCTCCGTCCACAGGTATGTGCGCTTTTTTACCGCCCGGTAATCTTCGGCGTCGTCGCCTTGTAGACGACCATGGTCACGGTCTTGCCGTCGATGGCGTCGGTCATGTTCAGCGTACCGCCGCGTACCGCGCTCATCAGCCCGCCCATGGCCTGGTCGGCGTCGCCCTCGATCTCGTAGACCGCCATGTAGCGGTTCGGCCCGTCCGTCGACAGTTGCGCCGGCGCGAAGCGCTGGGCCGAGACGAAGCCGGGCAGGGCGAGCACCTCCTGCATGTGGATGGTCTCGTACCAGGTGCTGTACTCCTCGTCCCGTCCGGGCTGGGCGTTGCTGATCGCCACCAGCAGATGATCGGCCATTGATTGTCTCCCCATTTGGCTGACGTCCGGTGGCACGTTAGCGGATGCGGGGAGGCCGCGGCTAGATTTCTTCGGTCTTGCGGATCACCCGGCCGACCACCTCGACGCCGTCCAGCGGCACGATCGGCTGGTATTCCGGATCGGTGCTCTGCGGCTCCAGCCGTTCCGGCGGGCCCTTGCGCCAGGTCTTGAAGGTGGCGCGGCCTTCGTGGCGGAACACGTAGTGCCTGCCATCGACGAGGGCGCGGTCGCCCAGATCGACGATGACGATGGTGCCGTCCGGCGCCACCCGGTCCATGCTCTGGCCCTTCACCTTCAGCGCGATCAGATTGTCGTGGTGGTGAACCACCGGCAGCCACTCGGCCGCGTCGCCCGGCATGTAGGGCTCCACCGCGTCGGCGAGGCCGCCGGCTTCCACCCAGCTCACCAGCGGCACGCGGACGATGCCGGCCTGCGCCCTGGCGATGGCGGCCGGCGCGCCGCCGCCCTGTCCCGACAGCCATGCCACGTCCACCTCAAGCGCCTCGGCCAGCTCCAGCAGGTAGCGCGGCGCGTCGACGCCGCCCTGCTCGAGCTGGTTGACGGACTGCTGCCGGACCGCGCCCTTGCCGCGGGCGCGGCGGCGTGCGCTGACCCGCCGCGCCAGTTCGGCCTGGCTCCAGCCGCGGGCTTCGCGGGCCTTCGCCACTCTTTCCGCAAGGTCGTTCATGGCGCATAAACTACAAAATAATTTGTGGTCACGCAACCATTTTTGATGCCATTACCTACTAGAAAAATTGTTGACGCTGAAGCGCCGACTCGCCTAGCATACAAATGTTCTTTTTATGTTCCATTCATGGAGGGTCCATTGAAGCAGCCTGCGTACAAAGCCTGGGCCCGTTCGAAAGAGCTGAAAGTCCGCTGCCGCCTGTGCCAGATCGTGCTGGTGAAGGGCTGGCCGCCAAGCCCGTGCTTCCGCCCCGAGTGCCGTTTCGCGACGCAGGCGCCGGTTCGCGAGCCGGCCAGCACGATGCCCAGTTCGCTCGGCGGCGGCGATTATTCGGAAATCCGCTAGGCGGGCATGGCAGCAGCGGAGCGAAGCACCTAAACTATGATGAACGACCAACAATGACCGGGAGCCGGAATGAACAGGAAACGCTCCGCGCGCATGGTGTGCACCATGCTTGTCTGCCTCGCGGCGGCGCCGTCCCTGGTGCAGGCCGCGCCGTCCGGCGGCGTCGACGTCCAGTTCCGCATGGACGACCTGGTTGAATCATACTCGGCGTCGAAGACCTCGCTGGCGTTCCTGATCCGCGACATCAGCTTCGGTTACGAACTGTCGGGCACCGGCCGCGGTGTGCTGGGCGCGCAGAAGTTCAGCAAGCCCCGGCAGGACGTGGACCAGGCGATCACGCCAGGCAAGGAGCCGCGCGGCATCATCCTGACAAAGGGCGCCGGCGGCCAACCCGTATTGCGAATCCGGATTACGGGGCAGAAGTCCGACATCGGCGTGCAGGGCAAATTCATCAGAAGCGACTGGAACATGCTGGTGGAAGGCAAAACGGTCACCATCATCGCGCCGGCGGAAGCTCTGGGGATCCTGCCGTTTTTCCTCAGCCAGGTCGGTAACGCGCTCAACAAGGAAGTCACGGAGCAATTGACCGGTGTCCCGCCTGCCGGCCTTGAAAAGCTTGAACTGCGTACCAACCGAACGGAAGGCGGCGACCAGGTCATCATCCAGGGCAACAAGATGGGCTTCACCATCAGCTATCCGGCGGTGACCGCCACCTACAGTTCCGAGCTGAAAGCCGCGCCCTGAAGCAGTTCCGACCACTGACCGTACTCCGTGTCGTGGCCGTCGCCGCCATGACGCTGACGGCTGTTCCCGCCCTGGCGCAGGATGCCGGTGTCGACGTCCATATCGCCATCACTGGCCTCACCGAGAACTATGCCGGCGACGCGGCGCCGCTGCGTTTCGCGGTGACCCGCGCACGGGTGCAATACACGCTGTCGGCCAACGGCAGCGGCTTCCTGGCCAGCCAGCGCATAGGCAACGCGCCGCAATCCCGCGACGACAGCTTCGCCCCGGGACAGGGGCCGCGCGGCTTCACCCTCGCCAAGGGGCGCAACGGCCAGCCGGTGCTGCGTATCTGGTCACAGGATCTGCCGAACGAGGCGACCGTGCCGGCCCGCTTCGTCAGGGGCGACTGGAACGCGGCCGC
>JBKJNE010000426.1:0-5034 GCA_046596015.1 Alphaproteobacteria bacterium | reverse complement strand
TCCGGGCCGCCGATGACGAAGCGGCCGGTCGGGTTGATGTAGAAGTCGGTCTCGTTGGTCAGCCAGCCCTTGGGCAGCGCATTCGAGATGAACGGCCGGACGATGCCTTCCACGTCGGACGACGACAGATCCTCGTCATGCTGGGTGGAGACGACGATCGAGGTGGCGCGCACCGGCTTGCCGTTCTCGTAGAGCAGGCTGATCTGGCTCTTGGCGTCAGGCCCAAGGCCCTTCACGCTGCCGGAATGGCGGGCCTGCGCCATGTCGCGCAGGATCTTGTGGGCATAGTAGATCGGCGCCGGCATCAGCGCGTCGGTCTCGCGGCAGGCATAGCCGAACGTGATGCCCTGGTCGCCCGCGCCCTCGTCCTTGTCCTCGCCCGAATCGACGCCCATGGCAATGTCGGCGGACTGGCTGTGCAGCAGCACCATCACGTCGCATGTCTTCCAGTGGAAGCCGGCCTGCTCATAGCCGATCTTGCGCACCGTGTCGCGAGCCACTTGCTCCACCACGTCCTTGGTGATCGACGCCGGGCCGCGCACCTCGCCGGCCAGCACGATCTGCTGGGTGGTGACCAGCGTCTCGCACGCCACGCGTGCATAGGGATCGGCCGCCAGGAACGTGTCCAGGACGGCGTCGGAGATCATGTCGCAGACTTTGTCAGGATGGCCTTCGGAAACGGATTCGCTGGCGAACAGATATGAGTTCTTGGCCACGAGACCCCTCGAAAATGGAGTTCAGGGAAGGCGCGCGGAGACCCTGTCCCCACGATTGCCGGCACGTCCGCTGTATAGCAGCGGCCGCGCGGAGGGAACAAGCATAAAGATGTCTTTATATCCTTATATTCAGTCTGGGGCACCGGCCGGACCGAAGCGTCAAACGGCGAAATCTCCCTCCACCGGTCGTGGAGAGAGCGTTGCATCCGGTCAGGAAGAGATGTCCGTGCCTTACTCGGCCTTGGCGAGCGCCCGGGCCAGCTCGAGCAGGCGGTGGCGGACCGACGAACTGTCGATCTGCCGGTAGGCCCGGACCAGGTCCATGGTCTCGCGGTCGACGGGATCGTCGCTGCGCGGCGCCAGCGGTGCGGCGTCGGTGGCCTCGCCGTTCGTCGGCATGGCTTCGAAAAAGAACTGCGGCGGCACGTCCAGGATGCGGCAGATATCGAACAGCCGGCTCGCGCCGATGCGGTTAGCGCCGCGTTCGTATTTCTGGATCTGCTGGAATGTGATGCCGAGCGCCGCGCCCAGTTGCTCCTGGGTCATGCCGACGAAAGTACGCCGTTGACGCAAACGTTTGCCGACATGGATGTCGACAGGATTCGGATCCGATAGCACGCGCTGGCCTCCTCAAGTTCCCCAGCCCGGGAACGCGCGTAAAACGGACTGGAGGATCAGCTTCCATAGCCCCAATGGTGCGGACGCACCAAACCCAACAGATATCGCCGACCCTCGAACCTGTTAAAATTAGCAATATGCAGGGATGTATGGCGGGTCAAGCGCCTTCTACCGGCGGTTGCGCCAGCGCATGCCCAAAACGAGTAGAGCGAGTACCGCCATCATCGCCCAGAACACCGCGTCGCCGAACCGGGCGTAGAGCGTCGGGGCGATGGGCGCCGGCAGCCTGCCGTCGACGATGCCGCGCTCGCCGATGCCCAGCTTGGAGACCACCCGCCCGTGGGCGTCGATGATCGCCGAGATGCCGGTGCCGGCGGCGCGCAGCATGGGCAGGCCTTCCTCGATGCTGCGGTAGCGGGCGATGGCGAGGTGCTGCAGCGGCCCGGCCCATTCGCCGTACCAGGCGTCGTTGGTGATGTTGAGCAGCCAGTCAGGCCGCTCGCCCGGCGGCGCGACCGCGCCGGGGAAGATCACCTCATAGCAGATCAGCGGGCTGACCGGCGGCAGGCCGGGCAGCCTGATCACCCGAGGTCCAGGACCGGGGACGAAATCGCCGCCGCCCTCGACCACCTTCTGGAAGCGGACGCCGAGACCCAGCGCCTCGAATACGGAATCCAACAGGCGGAACAGCCCTTTCAGCGGCACATACTCGCCGAACGGCACCAGATGGGCCTTGTCGAAGGTGGCCAGCGTCTTGCCGCCTTCGCCGACGAAGATCATGCTGTTGAAGTAGCGCATGCGCCCGGCCGGCTCGATCTCGACGCGCGGAAAACCGGTGACCACGACCGCGCCGGGCCGGCCCACCCGGGCGATCCGCTCGCGCCCCGGCGTATCGGCGTCAAGCTGGTATGGCACCGCCGCTTCGGACCAGGCGAACAGGTCGACGGCCTCGTTGCCCGGCCCTTCCGACAGGGCGAGGTGGTCGGTGAAGTTGCGGTGGAAATTCTCCGGCAGCCACTTCTCGTCCTGGGCGATGTCGGGCTGCACGGCGCGCACCATGGGCCGGCCCGCCGGCTCCGAGTCCGCGCCCGCGAGCCGGATCGCCCCGAAGGCGAACAAGGCGAGCACGCAAACGGCGGCGCCAATCGGCCCGCGGAAGTCGGCGACGCTGGTCAGCTTCCGGCCAACAAGGAGCACGGGCGAGGCGGCGATGGCCGCCGTGATCAGGGTCATGCCGTAGGCGCCCGCGACCGAGGCGAACTGGCTCATGGCGTCGGAGAACGCCCAGGCATAGCCGGCCAGGTTCCATGGAAAGCCGGTGATGACGTGGCCGCGCAGCCATTCGGCCAGCGCCCAGCACAGCGCGAACAGCAGCACCCGCGACGGCACGCGGCGGCCGACGATTCGGTAGAGCAGGCCGGCGAGGCCGCTGTAGAGCGCCATGCCCAGCGGCAGGGCGATGGCGGCGGCGGGCGGCGCGCCGGCGATGGCGAGCGCGTTGGCCACCCAGTAGAAGCCGGTGAGGAAATGGCCGAAGCCGAAGAACCAGCCGGCGCCGAACGCGCCCCTCTTCGTCGGGCTTGCTTCGAGCAGCAGGATCAGACCAGGAAACGACACCAGCAGGATGGGAACGGCATGGAGCGGTGCAAAGGCCGCGGTGGCGAGCGCCCCCAGCAGGAACGACAAGGCGAAGCGCTGCCATGGCCGGCGAGCGGCCAGCCAGCCGGGCAGGCCCATCATGGCCTGGACTGAGTCACGGGAGCACGTCGCCCAGGTCGGACTTGGGCTTGCGCACGCGCACCCGCCTGAGCTGCCGGGCGTCCGCCTCGGTCACCTCGAACTCGACGCCCGAGGGATGCTCGATCACCTCACCGCGCTCCGGCACACGGCCGGCCAGCGAGAACAGCAGGCCGCCGACCGTGTCGATGTAGTCCTCCTGGTCCTCGGGCAGCACGTCGATGCCGAGCAGGGCTTCGAGCTCCTCGACCGGACAGCGGGCGTCCACGTCGAGCGTGCCCGACGGGCGCGGCATGATCAGCGGTGTGAGCTGCTCGTCATGCTCGTCGTCGATGTCGCCGACGATGGTCTCGATCAGGTCCTCGATGGTGACGAGGCCGTCGGTGCCGCCATATTCGTCGATCACCAGCGCCATGTGGTTGCGGCTGAGCCGCATCTTCAGCAGCAGGTCGATCACCGGCATGGACGGCGGCACGAACAGCACCCGGCGCTTGATGTCGTTGATGGTCACCGTCTTGCCGTCGGCCTGCCCCTCGGTCACGGCGACCAGCACGTCCTTCACATGCACCATGCCGGCCACGTCGTCGAGCGTGTCGCGGTAGACCGGCAGGCGGGAATGGGCCGCCTCCTTGAACGCCTTCACCAGCTCCTCGATCGGCATCGACATGTCGATGGCGACGATGTCGGCGCGGGGCACCATGACGTCGGATATCTGCAGCCCGCGCAGCGAGACGATGTTCATCAGCATGATCCGCTCTTCCGCGGTCAGGTCCGACGGATCGTCCCGGTGCTCCTCGATGACGTCCTCGAGGCTTTCGCGCAGCGACGGCTCGCGGCCGCGCAGCTTGGTGAGCACGCCGCTCACCCAGCCCCTCAAGCTCGTACTGTCAGCCTCTGTGGAAGAGTCGCTCATGCCCTGTTCTGCGTGCTGGCGGTATTTTCCGCATAGGGATCGGGAATGTCGAGGGTTTCGAGTATCCGCACCTCGCACGCCTCCATGACCGTGGCCTCGGCGTCGGTCTCGTGATCGTACCCCAGCAGGTGCAGGAAGCCGTGCACCAGCAGATGGGCGGCGTGATGGTCGAACGGCTTGCCCGCCTCGCCCGCCTCGCGGGCCACGGTCTCGTAGGCAAGAACGATGTCGCCGAGCGAACGCGGACCAGGAAGCGCGGACCCGGGCGCCGAAGCGGTCGCGGCAGGGAACGACAGCACGTTGGTGGGCTTGTCCTGGCCGCGCCAGCGGGCGTTCAGGCCACGCACGAAAGCGTCGTCGGCGAACAGCACGCCGACCTCGGCGTCGGCGTCGCCGGGCGCGACGCGGGCGAGGATGTCACGGGCGAACGCCTGGGGATCGGGCAGCGGCCCGAGCCAACTGTCGCACTCCATGGATGTGTCCACTGACAGCATGGGCCGGCGGCTTAGCCGCCATCATCTCCGTTCTGGGCGGTCTTGCGCGCCATTTGCGCCACCTGCCGCTGCCGGTCGTTCTCATTATAGGCTTGCACGATGCGCGTGACGAGATGATGACGCACCACGTCGGCCTCGCCGAAATGGACGACGCCGACCTCGGGCACGTCGGTCAGGATGTCGAGCGCGTCGCGCAGGCCCGACTTGCTGCCGAGCGGCAGGTCGATCTGGCTGGGATCGCCGGCGATCACCATCCGCGAGTTCTCGCCGATGCGGGTCAGGAACATCTTCATCTGCATGGGCGTGGTGTTCTGCGCCTCGTCGAGGATGATGAACGAGTTGGCGAGCGTCCGGCCGCGCATGAACGCCAGCGGCGCCACCTCGATGTCGCCGCTCTCCAGCGCCTTGGCGACCTGGTCGCCGGGCAGCATGTCGTGCAGCGCGTCGTAGAGCGGACGCAGATACGGATTCACCTTCTCCGCGATGTCGCCGGGCAGGAAGCCGAGCTTCTCGCCCGCTTCAACCACGGGGCGGGTGAGGACGATCTTGGCGAAGC
>JBKJNE010000148.1:0-2832 GCA_046596015.1 Alphaproteobacteria bacterium | reverse complement strand
GCGCATGGTCATGCCGCCGTGCCGTGGCCCGGTGAGCGCCGCGAGTCCCGCCATCAGCGCCGCCGGCAGACTGGCGCCGGTCGATCCCACCACGCGGACCGCGAAGGTCGACGCGTTCAGTTCGTGATCGGCCAGCAGCACCAGCGCGCGGCGGACAAGGTCCGACCCCTTCGGCTTCAACCTCCAGGCCGCGGCTGCCGCCTCGTGGACCGGGCCGGTCACCTCACGCTGCAGCACCGTGCCCGCCAGACCCCGCAGAAGGCCCGCGCCCTCCGTGACGATGGATTGCCGGCTGCGGCCGAACATGGGCGGCGCCTCGTTCATGGCCTGCGCCAGATAGGTGAACGCGCCGGCGATCGGGGCGGGCGATGATGCGTCCGGCCAGGACGGGACGTCGCACAGCAGCGCGGCCGTCTCTTCCAGGCTCGCCGTTTCCGACCACGAAACGGCATCACGTCCCCGGTAGATCAGCCGCCCGCGCACCACCGTCGAGATGCGGGTCTCCAGCACGGGATCGCCCCAGTCGATCGCCTTCGCGGCCACCACGGGACGGCTGCGCCCCGCCGTCTTGCGCGCGACGAGCGCCTCCACTTCCGCCTCGCGGTAGAGGCTGCGGCGGGAATCGGACGCGTCCGCCACGGCTTCGAGCATTCCCCGGCTGACATAGGCGTAGAGCGTCTGCGGCCTGACCCCCAGACGCGCGCAAACCTCCTCGGCGGTGATCATTTTCATAGTCATATATTGATTATATTGATCAATATTGACGAATACAATCGCCGGTCGCCAGATGATGGCCGTCACCGACTCGATGGAGGCATCAATGTCCGGAATGATCGAACTCGACAGCCCGTCACGCAGCGCCGTTGTCGCCGCCCTTGCCTTCCAGGCCAAGGCCTGCGAGCTGATGGGCTCGCCGCTCACCGCGCTGCTGTTGCACGGCATGGTCGCCGATTACCAGGCAGGCGGGGTCAGCCATGCCGTGCTGTCTGGCTGGGAAGCCCGCGCGCCCAGGGACGCCGTTCTGAGCCTGCGCGTGGTCGGCGGCCTGCACTACCTTGTGCTTACCGGCCGGGCTCCGGCGCTGGCCGCCTTCTATCCAAGCGCCGGCGGCACGTTGCGCGAGGACGGCCTGTGGGACGCCGCCGAGGCCGTGCTGCGCGCCGAAGGACCGTTCTTCGAAAACTTCCTGCGCAACACGCCGCAGACCAACGAGGTGCGCCGCGCCGGCGTGCTGATCGGCGGATTTCTTACCGTTGCCAAGGAAACCGGTCTGCCGCTGCGCTGCCTGGAAGTCGGCGCAAGCGCCGGCCTAAACCTCAATTGGGACCGCTTCCGCTATGATTTCGGCAACGGCGCAACCTGGGGTGATCCGGCAAGCCCGGTGCTCATCGAGACGAGCTGGCGCGGCAATGCTCCCGACCCGGAATCGCCCACCACCGTCGCCGGGCGCGCGGGCTGCGACATCAGTCCCATCGACCTGTCGCGGCCCGAGGCGGCGCTGCGCCTCAAGTCCTATGTCTGGCCCGACCAGCTCGAACGCTTCCGCGCGCTGGAAGGCGCGCTCGCCGTGGCAACCCGATATCCGCCGCCGCTGCAGGCCGCCGATGCCGGGGAATGGGTCGCGCGGCAACTCGCCGAACCGAGGCCCGGTGTGGCGACGGTGGTCTACCACTCCATCGCCGCCCAATATTTCAGCGCCGAAACCAAAGCGGCGATGGACGCCGCCTTGACCCACGCCGGCGAACGCGCGACACCCGATGCGCCAATTGCCTGGCTGCGCATGGAGGCGCCCGATCTCGCCCTCCTGCCGGATGTGACTCTGACCGTCTGGCCAGGCGGCGCAGAGCGGCGGCTCGGCCAGGCACATCCTCACGGCGCATTCGTCCAGTGGAAGGAGAACCCATGATCCTCGAAGCCGCGCAACTTTCCATCAAGCCGGGCCGCGAAGCGGCGTTCGAGGTGGCCATGCGGCAGGCCCGGCCGCTGATCGCAGCCTCGCCCGGCTTCGGCGGCATCGAGGTCCGCCGCTGCATCGAGCGGCCGAACGGCTACCTGCTGCTCGTCTGGTGGGAGACGCTTGAGGACCATACCGTCGGCTTTCGCGGCTCGGAGAGCTATCAGCAGTGGCGCGCGCTTCTCCACGACTTCTACGAGCCCTTCCCCACCGTCGAGCACTTCGCGCCGTCCTTCCTGAGCTGAAGGAAGAATCTTGGTGGCGCGGCCCCGGCGTGGTGCTAGTTCATAGGCCACGGGCCAACGCCGCCGGGGAGACCTTCTTGACCGTCATCAGACTGCTTGCCGCCGCTCTCGTCCTGGGCATGGCCGTCACCGGCTGCTCGTCCAAGCCGCAGCGCAGCCTCTTGCCCAAGGACCGCAACGCCGTAGACCGGATCAGCGACGCCTATGTGCGCGCCGTCGAGCTGCAGAACCAGGGCGATTGCGCGAAGGCCAGCCGGCTGCTCTACCGCGTCGCCATGCAGGGAGCCGGATACGAGGACGCCCAGCGCCGGCTGGGTGAGTGCACCATCGCAACGGCGAATGGCGAACAGACCCGGTATATGGACGGCATCGTCTGGCTGCGCCGCGCGGCCGAGGCGGGCTGGCCGGAAGCGCAAGGCTCGCTGGCCTACGAATACGCTACCGGCCTCATGATCGATCCGGTCGAAGCGGCGCGCTGGCTGACGCTCTACGAGAACAATCCCAGAATGAAGCGAATGGGCTTCACGCCGCTGCCGGCAGACAAGCTGGGCCGCATCCGGCTGGCCGACCACGTGGTGCCGGCGGAGGAACTGATGGCGAAGGCCAAGGCGCTGGGCCGCGAGATTTCGGCCA